>FR898453.1:13455-16512 GCA_000437515.1 Acidiphilium sp. CAG:727
GTTTCCCTCGGGTTGCCGGGACGGCACGCATCCGCGTAAGCGGATTTTGCCAAAAAGTCGAGATCTTCTCTCTTGACTATATCTTTGAGATTTTCGGGTATGCCTACGTCCTTGGCGAGTTGCCTTACGGCGTTTACTGCAGCCTTTCTCGCTTCTTCGACGGACATATTCTTTGCTTCTTCAACGCCCATTGCGACGGCAATATCTCTGTACTTGTCGCCCGTTGCGGGAGCGTTGTATTCCATTACGACGGGCAAAATTATAGCGTTGGCGACGCCGTGCGGGGTGTCGTATAACGCGCCTAACGGGTGCGCCATGGAGTGAACGAGCCCTAAACCTACGTTAGAAAAGCCCATGCCCGCCACGTATTGACCGAGAGCCATGCCTTCTCTGCCTTTCGGTTCGTTTTTAACCGCCGAACGAAGATTTTCCGAGATCATCTTTATGGCGGTGATATGGAACATATCCGAAAGTTCCCACGCTCCACGGGTAATGTAACCCTCGATCGCGTGCGTGAGCGCGTCCATGCCGGTCGCGGCGGTAAGCCCTTTGGGCATCGAACTCATCATATCGGGGTCTACTACGGCGACGACGGGTATATCGTGTACGTCTACGCAGACCATTTTTCTGTCTTTTTCGGCGTCGGTTATAACGTAGTTAATGGTAACTTCCGCCGCGGTTCCCGCAGTCGTCGGAACGGCGATTATGGGTACGCATTTATTCTTCGTCGGCGCAACGCCTTCGAGCGAACGGACGTCTGCGAATTCGGGGTTGTTTACGATAATGCCGATTGCTTTGGACGTATCGATGGACGAGCCGCCGCCTACGGCGACTATGCAGTCCGCGCCGCTCTTTTTGAAAGTTTCCACGCCCGTCTGCACGTTTTGTATAGTCGGGTTGGGTTTGATATTCGAATATACTTCGTAAGGGATTCCGGCTTTGTCTAAAACCGCAAGAACCTTACTCGTAACGTTAAATTTGATCAGGTCGGGGTCGGAGCAAACGAACGCCTTCTTAAATCCGCGCGCGGTTATTTCGTTAGCGATTTCGTTTATTGCGCCCTTACCGTGATAACTCGTTTCGTTTAATACGAATCTCTGTGCCATAACAATTACTCCTTAAATTTTATTTTCCGTCATTTCCGGGTATCCCGTTTAATTTTTTCCTTAAAATCGGGATTTATTCCTTCGACAGCTATATTATATATCGAAAAATGACCGATTGCAAGCGTTTCTTAAAAAATTTCACGCTATTTTTAATAACACGCTATTTTTAATAATGGCTACGAAATAAAAATATTCTCCCGTCGCCGAAATCGCTTGACACGGATAAATTCGTTTGATATAATCTACAGGTAATCATCAAACGCCGTTCGGGCAAAGGAGGGTTGTGAATATGTCTACTATCAGAGTCGGAGAAAACGAATCGCTCGACAACGCGCTTCGCAGATTCAAACGTAAATGCTCGCGCGACGGTATCATCGGCGATCTTCGTAAAAAAGAGCATTACGAAAAACCTTCCGTAAGAAGAAAGAAGAAGTCGGAAGCGGCAAGAAAGAGAAGCGTTAAAGGCTGATTTTTCAAAAACAACTGAAAAAGATATTTTTACACCCGAAAACTCGCGACAAGTTTTCGGGTGTTTTTCTACTATGCCGGACAATATAATACAAATCATGGTCTGGCATCCGAAACGCTAAAGATATTAAAATTAAATTCCGGAGGAAAACGCAATGCAGACGAAAAGTATCAAATCGGCGGCCAAAGAGGCGAAGATGCGGCTTAAATCGAGGTTCTGGCAGGACTATAAACGCGACCTCGACGAAGGCGTAAAAATCGCCAAAGAAGAAGGGATAGGCGAATCGGGCGTAAAAACGTACTTCAAAAACAAGGTCGTCAAAAACGTAAAAGGCACGTCCGAAGAAGAAGAGAAATTCTATTTGCAAGTCAAAGAGATGTTGGATAAAAAAGGGTGCAGACCGTCCGACGCGCTCGACCTGCTTATGGACAAGCGGGAGTTTTTATCGCTTGCCTACGAAGAAAGGGAACGCTATCTTTTCAGACTTTCGGAAAAGTATTTATCGGCGTGCATGCGTTACGACGAAGAAAAAAAGGTAGAAAAATGCCTCGTCGTAAAAGACAAGGCGTAGAGTCGTTTTATATTCCGCGGTGATTAACCCTTCCGGGAGAGGTGGCGCGCATGGCGCGATGAAGAGTGGCGACCCGCAAGGGGCCACGCAAAGACGGGCATATCGTCATCCCGAACGTAGTGAGGTGTCGCCGGAAAGGTAAAACCTACAGTTATTTTTGTTCGGCGGGCGTTTCGGGGGCGGGCGTTTCGTTCGCCGCCGCGGCTTGCCCGTCGGTTTCGCCCGATAAGGGCAGAACGGGCGGTTTTTTTTCTTTGAATAAGAGTTTAAGCAGAATCGGGCAGACTATCGAAGAAATTACTATGAGCATAATAGTCGCTATAAGAGGATCGATACCGCCTTCCGTTGCGAGCATGTTTTTCGTTATGCCCGTTTCGTAAACGGCAAGGGCGACTTCGCCTCTCGCAACCATTCCGCAACCGACGGTTACGCTTTCTTTATTTGTGAAACCGAACGGCTTTGCGGCAAGCGAACAGCCGATGATTTTGCCGAGAATTCCGAGAAGAACGAAAACGAGACCGAACGCGAGAGTATTCCAGTTAAATACCAACTTGTCGGCGTTGTTTATGCCGATATACGCGAAGAATATGGGTATGAAAATCATATAACCGCTTACTACGGCTTTTCTGTCGACGAACGAAGTGTCGTCAAGACCGGAAAGCATTATGCCCGCAAGGTACGCGCCCGTAATCGACGCGATACCGAATTTTTCGGCTATAAACGCGTAGAAAAAGCACATTGCGAACGCGAAAATACTCGTTCTGCGCTTGTGCGGGAATTTACGTTCTTCCCACTTGAAATAAAGTCTTAAAAGTATGCCTAAGCCGACGGCAAGGGCGAAGAAGCCGACCGCCTTTAACAGCGTGGAAAGAATTTCTTCCGAGCCGCTGCCTTTAAGGCTGGTAACTATA
>FR898453.1:16546-21426 GCA_000437515.1 Acidiphilium sp. CAG:727
TAATGCCGATAACGTCGTCTATTACCGCCGCGCTGACTATCGTCTGACCGACTTTACCGTTTAATTTGCCGAGTTCTTTAAGGGTTTCTACCGTTATGCCTACGCTGGTTGCCGCTAAAATGGCGCCGACAAAAATGCCGTTCAGAAGTTTATCGTGAGTATACGCGGAAAACCCGTCCATAAACGCGAGCGCGCCGAGAGTACCGAAAAGCATCGGAACGATGACGCCCGCCGTCGCTATAACGGTGGCGGCAAGTCCGCTGTGCTTCAAGTCGTCGAGTTTGGTTTCGAGTCCGCTCGAAAACAATATCAGAACAACGCCTATCTGACTGAACGCGTGCAAAATTTCTTTTTCTTCGCCGCTCGGTTTCATAAAAAACCAAAGAGCGGGATTTGTGTTCCAATCTGCGTGGAAGTTCCCTAAAAGCCCTATTATTATGCCCGCAAGCACCATACCGACTACTTGCGGAAGCCCGAGTTTCCTCGCTATAAGTCCGAAACTCTTGGCAAGCAAAAGGATCACGGCGAGATAATAAAAAATATTGACTATATCCATAAGTTACCCGTTTTCTAGCCACAGGTGATTGTGTTTGAACTCGGTCTTGCGCCGTGTTTTCAGGCTAATACATTGTTCCGCGACCGTCTTATATTTGTATATTAAGGCGTTCGCGCGCCGCGTCTTAACCTAAAAACGCGACGCAAGACTTGCATGCAACCAAAACACCGCTATTTTCGATGATTTTTGGTGAAGACGGCTTTGTTCGTACTCGCCCGTACGGGCGAAGTCGGATTTGCCTAAAAGCACGTAAATATCGGCGTTTTGGCGGGCTCAAACGCAATCATCTGTGGCTACGTATAAATATATATAATGATACGCAATATATAATGATACGCAAGAAGCCGTCGGCGTATCCGACGAACGAACGCATTATACTACCGAAACGAACGAAAGTCAACGTTTTTAGACAGATTAAAACCTTAAAAACGGTTAAAAATAAAAAAATCGCAAATATCGGGCTATATCGCTTGAAAAAAAACGATTAACTTGATATAATAAACGAAAGAGAGTATACGGCGACGTGTCTGTCGGTTCCGTATCGACTTTTGAAGAGGTAGAAAAAATGAGAACGTTTCACGGCAAAAAAATCACTGTCAACGCGAACGCCGGCAGGCAAGGAACTTCGGTCAGCGAAGAGAAATTCTCCGCGAGCGAAGAGTTGCGTCGTTTAAGAGGACTTGCGGACGAAACGGCGGCGAGCGTAACCGCGCAGGACGTCGAAAGCCCGGTCGTAACGCCCGTCGTGACCACGGCTCCCGTCAAGGTGTACAAGCACGCCTATATTTCGCCTACGTTCACGCAGAAAATTCTCGCGTGCGACGAAGTCATGCAGGAAAGATACGACGAACTCAAAAACTACGCCCTTCGTTTCAGCAAACTCAAATCCCGTCTTTCGAGAAAGTACGACAGCATAAATCTCGGCAGACTTCATTTCGTCAAAATATCCGTTGCGGGCAAGACGCTCAAACTCTATCTCAATATGGATATTAAAGATACGGAACCGAAGTACCACTGCGTAGACGTGTCGAAAAAGGTAAGTTACGCGACCGTGCCCGTGCTTCTTCGCATTAAGTCCGAAAGGGGTATGAGATACGCCAAAAGGCTTATCGATCAATGCGCCGAAGCGCACGGATTCAAACTCCGCAGAAAGAAAAAGGAATTCGACTCTATGGCTCTCGCGGCGGCATGTCAGAAGAAAAAAGACGAAAAATTCAGACAACTTCACCCCGAATTATTCCCGAACGGCTGAAAAACGGGCTGTTAAGGCTAAATAATTCGCGCGGATTTCAAAAAAATCATAAAAAAGCGTTGACAAAACCGGAATCTTATTGTAAAATAGATTAGCGCTTCGTAGGGGGCGTTAATTTTTTGGGAAGTGAAAACTATGGCAAAAGGAAACAGAACGAGAATAACTTTGGCGTGCACCGAATGCAAGCAGAGAAATTACGACGAGTATAAGAATAAGAAAAACGATCCCGACAGAATCGAGATAAACAAATACTGTCCTTTCTGCAAAAAGCACACCGTTCACAAAGAAACGAAGTAATTCGTAAGGGGTTATCTTATGGATAAAAATACCGCGGTTGCCAACAACAAACAGCAACCGGCAAAAAAAACGAACAAGAACAAAAAGCCCAACATATTCAAGAGGATGTGGGGCAAAATAAAGGAGGTTTTCTCCGAACTCAAGAAGGTAACGTGGCCGTCTTTCAAAACGGTTATGAAGCAACTCGGTTGCGTTCTCGTTACCGTACTTTTGATTCTTGGCGTTATTCTGCTTATGGATTTGGGTCTTCAAGAGTTACTCAAACTCATCCGTAAAGGTTGACGAGGTGTTTAATGGGTAAAGAGGAACTCGCAAAATGGTACGTTATTCATACCTATTCGGGGTATGAGGCTCTCGTTAAGGACAGCATAGAAAAACTTATCGAGAACAATAACTTATCCGATACCATTTTTGATATTAAAATCCCGATGGAAGAAACCATCGAAGAGAAAAACGGCAAAAAAAAGGTCGTCGAAAGGAAGATTCTGCCTTGCTACGTATTTCTCAAAATGGTGTATTCCAACGACTTGTGGTTTATGATTACCAATACCCGCGGCGTTACGGGTTTCGTAGGTCCGCAGGGTAAAGCCGTTCCGATCGGCGACGACGAAGTGCGTAAAATGCGCCTCGAAGAAAAAGTCGAAGAATGCGATCTTGCCGTCGGCGACGAGGTCGTCGTCATTTCGGGTCCGCTCGCTTCGTTTACGGGCGTGGTCGAAGGGCTTGACGAAACCAATCAGAAAGCGAAGGTCAAGGTATCTATGTTCGGCAGAGAAACCGAAGTTGACCTCGATTTTATCCAACTCGATAAAGTCAAAGGTTTATACGACGCGTAAAATCCGATATATTCGGTTTTTATATTTAAGTGGGAGGGGCGCTAAATCCACTATACCGGCGTACCCGTTATAACCACTCTCTTTGGAGGAGAAACATGGCTAAAAAAGTTACCGCTATGGTCAAATTGCAATTACCCGCGGGCAAGGCAACTCCGGGACCTCCGGTAGGTTCGACCCTCGGACCTTACGGAATCAACATTCCCGGTTTCACGAAGGAATTCAACGCGAAGACCGCCAACGAAGTCGGTCTTATTATTCCTTGCGTAATAACGATTTATCAGGACCGTTCGTTCACGTTTATACTTAAAACGCCTCCGGCTCCCGTTCTTATCAAGAAGGCGTGCGGAATCGAAACCGCCAGCGCAAAACCGAATAAGGACAAGGTTGCCAAACTTACGAAGGCGCAAGTCGAAGAAATCGCAAAGCAGAAGATGCCCGATCTCAACGCCGCTTCTCTGGAAGCCGCTATGAGCATGATCAAGGGTACCGCTCGCAGCATGGGTATAACCGTCGAGGAATAATAATTAGAGTGGGAGGGGCGAACCCCGTTACAACCACAAGGAGGACTTTTAGATAATGAAATACGGAAAGAAATACGCCGACAGCATAAAGGCGTTTGACCGCACTAAACAATACGACGCGGAAGAGGCAATCGGTATCGTTCTCGACAACGCGAAAGCCAAATTCGACGAAACGATAGAATTCCATTGCAGACTCGGCGTAGATCCGAAACAGGCAGACCAACAAGTCAGAGGCGTTATCGTACTTCCCAACGGAACCGGTAAGACCGTAAGAGTACTCGTTCTTGCGAAAGGCGAGAAGGCGGACGCGGCTACGGCTGCGGGCGCGGATTACGTAGGCGCGGAAGAACTCGTAGCCAAGATTCAGAAAGAAAACTGGTTCGATTTCGACGCGGTTATCACTACTCCCGATATGATGGGCGTAGTCGGTAGAATAGGTAAACTCTTAGGTCCCAAGGGCTTGATGCCCAACCCGAAGTCGGGTACGGTTACCATGGACGTTGCGAAAGCAATCGCCGATATTAAAGCAGGTAAGGTCGAATACAGACTCGACAAACAGGCTATCATCCACTGCGCTATCGGCAAGAAGAGTTTCGGCAAAGAAAAACTCGTCGAAAACTATAACGCGCTTCTGGAAGCCATCGTCAAAGCGAAGCCCGCCGCTGCGAAAGGTCAGTACGTAAAGAGCGTCGCGCTCACGTCGACTATGGGTCCCGGCGTAAAAGTTGCGCCTAAGGGCGTATAATCGCTTGACAAAGCCTTAAATTTAAGGTAAAATAAAACAGTAATAACCGTAGACAGCAGGTTTTAACGCGTTTTTAACGCCCCCGCCGAGGTGAAACTCAAAAAGTTTATAAAGTTTTTTATGACCTTTTTGCGCTTTTCCCGGCGTAAAAAGGTCTTTTTTCTGCGGTTAAATATGCACGGAGGTAAATATGTCAGCAAACAAAGATGCCAAACAGCAAATAGTAGAAGACATCAAGGCGAAGATACAGGCAAGTAAGTCGGTAGTTTTAATCGACTATAAGGGCCTTACCGTCGCCGAAGACACTCAATTCCGTTGCAACATGAGAAAGACGAACACCGAATATAAGGTTCTTAAAAACACCTTATTGAAACGCGCGTTCAACGAACTCGACGTTACCGCTTTCGACGCGGATCTTAACGGTCCGACGGCGGTTGCGTTCTGTCCCGACGAAACGAGTGCCGCGAGAGTCGCTGCCGAAATGTGCAAAACCACCAACGACAAGATTTCTCTCAAGAGCGCGTACGTCGACAACGCTTATGTTGACAAGAACGGAGTAAAAGCACTCGCTTCGATTCCTTCGAAAGAAGTACTCGTTGCGAAACTCGCCGGCGCATTGTCCGGTATCATCGGCGGTCTTGCGGTTGCTCTTAACGCGGTTGCCGAAAAGCGC
>FR898454.1:0-2515 GCA_000437515.1 Acidiphilium sp. CAG:727
GGGGCGAAAACGTTGGAGGCGCCACCCGGATTTGAACCGGGGCATAAGGGTTTTGCAGACCCTTGCCTTACCACTTGGCTATAGCGCCACTCCTTACGCATCGATAGCCTGTTTATTTTATCATAAAAAATCCGCTTTGTCAAACGATTATAGTAATTCTTTTTTCATTTCGATAAAGTTTTTGCGTTTTCGTGTTTTCGCATAATCAAAAACGCGAGCGAGCATACGACGACCGTTATCGGAAACGTGACGGAGAACAAAAGTCCTGTCTTGATTTCTTCGGACACGAGCCCCGTAAGAGTAGGGCCCAGCGTACAGCCGAGGTCGCCGAAAAGCGCGAGTATTCCGAACATTTTGGTTCCGCCCTGAGGAAAGTTTTTCCCCGCGAGCGAGTACGCACCCGGCCACAACAGACCGACGAACAAACCCGCAAGGGCTATACCCGCAAGCGAAAGATACGCCGACGGCGAAAGGGCGGCCAGCAGATACGCTCCCGTAAGTAAGATTCCGCAGGAAAATATCGCTTTACCTAAATTTATTTTATCGCCGAGTATTCCGTAAATCGTCCTCGAAGTCGCCATAAAAAACGCGAATAAACACGTGCCGAGAATATCGCCCGTGGTTTTATTCACGTCGAGTCCTTTTTCGGCGAAAGCAGACGCCCATTGCGCGATAGACTGTTCCGCCGCGCCCGAGGCGAGCATTAAAACCGGAAATACGATAAAGCCTTTTGCAGTGAAAATCGACTTATAGGTGGACGGGTTTTCGTCGCCGCCGAGCGTTTCTATCGGACATTTTGCGAAAATCAGGCAGTTCAGACAGGGTATAACGGACAGAGCGACCGGAAGCCATTGCCAGTTTCCGATACCGAAACAATTGAAATATAGAGTGGCGGCGAGTACGGTTATTATATGCCCCCAGCAGTAGAATGAGTGCAAGAAGCACATCGCGCCCGACTTGTTGCCGAGCGGCAACGCTTCGACTACGGGACTTATAATTACTTCTACGAAGCCCCCTCCGACGGCCATTAAAAGCGCGGCAGTCACTATCCCCGCGTACGGCGTCATAGCGAACGGAAGGATGCCTAAAAATATAAGTCCGACGGCAGAAAAGGTCTGGGCGATTATCGCGCCCGCTCTGTACCCGATTTTTTCGACTATTTTCGGCGAAACCGAATCGATTAAGATCTGTAAGCCGAAATTGACTAAAATAAGAATCGACAATTGGCTTTGAGAAATTCCGAACTGCTTGCCGAATTGTACGAACAAAAGCGGCGAGAGGTTGTTTACTATAGCCTGAATGACGTAACCGACGTAACACGCCGTCAGCGTCAGTCCGTATTTTTTTGCAGAAGTTGCGTTAGTCATCCGTTTATTTTCCGAAAGTTATCCTCTATATAAAATATGAACGTATTCTAACAGGTTGCGATAAATTTTTCAAGTGAAACGACAATGTTTTAATAGCGTATACGATTTTTTGCGAAAATTCTACCGACGGTAGACTTGCTTTCCGAAATTCTACTTTGAGTTTTTTAATCGTATAATGAAAATTATCCGCAATAATTTGATATTATACGAGAAAATAAGTATAATACAACCTAGAAAGGGGCGAAGCCTACTATACAGGAGAACGTAAAATGAAGATAGCGATTTCGCTTGACAGCGCTTGTGACGCGAGCGAAGAGGTAAAAAAGGAATACGGGTTCAGCGTAGTGCCTTTCGGCGTTATGATGGGCGACAGATTTTTTTACGACGGAGAAGTCGATACCCTCGAGATTTTCGAGTACGCCGATGCCAACAAGACGTTGCCAAAGACCAATGCTGTAAACGAAGAGCAGTTCAACGAACACTTCAAAAAACTTCTCGAAACGAACGACGCGGTTATACACTTCGATATTTCGTCGGATATGTCCAGCGCGTATAACAACGCGGTGAACTCCGCAAAAAATTTCAAGAACGTATACGTGATAGACAGCCGCACGCTTTCTACGGGTATCACTCTCGAAGCGATTTACGCCAAAAAACTTGCGGACAAGGGGCTTTCGCCGGAAGAAATCGTAGAAAAGGTTAAGGCAAGAATCCCCGCAGTTCAGGCAAGTTTCGTCATTGAAAGGCTCGATTATCTTTATCGCGGCGGAAGATGCTCGGGGTTGGCGCTGTTCGGGGCGAACCTTTTGAAAATCCGTCCCGAAATAGAAGTAAAGAACGGCGTAATGGGTAACACCGAAAAATTCAGAGGGCGTATGAGCGACGTCGTTACCAAGTATTGCCAGAGCGTTCTCAACCGCTATAACAATCCCGATAAGTCGGTTATATTCATAACCCATTCGAGAGCGACGCAGGAAATGGTAGACGCTGCGAAAGCGGTTCTGAAAGATTACGGCTTTGCCAAGGTTTACGAAACTTACGCGGGTTGCACGGTTTCGAGCCATTGCGGCAAAAACACGCTCGGTATTCTCTATATAAACGACGGTTTGGAAGACTAAGCGAAGATTACGTTCGCCGCGAAGCGTTTT
>FR898454.1:2556-4651 GCA_000437515.1 Acidiphilium sp. CAG:727
TTTTAGTTTTATATTTTTTTGTTTTGACTTGACAAAACGCCGGCTTGATACTATAATAATAAAAAACGAACGAAATTCGAACAAGAGAATATATGAAAAGAAAATTCCGACTGATAATCGCGGCGTGCGTTCTGTCAATCGTCGCGCTTACGGGTTGCGGCGAAAAGACCGCTCCGACCTTTCCGCATACGACCGACGGCGACCCGACCGACGCGAAATATTTCGATTTCGACTTAAACGCCGCCGAAACTGGCTATATAATATCGGCAAAAGCGGACGCAGATTTGCCTTTGTATCTTATTTTACCCGCGACGTATGAAGAAAAACCCGTCGTTGCGATAAAGGAACGCGGTTTTGCGGGCGGAGAGTTTATTTCCGTTTCCATACCCGCAGGCGTTACCGAAACGGGAATACGCGCGTTTGCGGACTGCAAATATCTGGCGACCGTAGTTTACGGAAAAGACGTCGAAAAAAATTCGGCAGGCGAATACGCCGCCACTCAGATAATTCGATCCTACGCCTTTTCGGGCTGCGCCAAACTCGAATATCTTACGCTTACCGCGGTAAGTAAAATCGACGGCGGGGCGTTCGCGTATTGCAATAAGTTAGAGTCTGTAACGGTAGAGAAAACGGCGGAAGTCGCGGCAGACGCTTTTCCGTCTACGGTTAAAACAGAGAGAAGAGTATGAAAGAAGAGTTTGATTTTTACGCGTACCTGATGCGCATGAAATACATAAAGCGTTGGGCGCTTATGCGTTCGACGTCGGAAGAAAACATAATGGAGCATAGTTGGGAAGTCGCGGTGATCGCTCATGCCCTCGCAATTATAAAAAACGAAAAATTCGGCGGCAGCGTAGACGAATATAAGACGCTTTGCCTTGCCGTTTACCACGAAACGAGCGAAGTCGTTACGGGAGATCTGCCTACTCCTATCAAGTATTTTAACCGGGAGATAAATTCGGCGTATAAGAGCCTTGAAAGAGACGCGAACGAACGGCTTATCGCCAAACTCCCCGAAGAACTCCAGAACAGGTACAGAGAATTTATTCTGGACGACCCGAGCAGCGAAGAACATAAACTTATGAAATACGCCGACCGTATATGCGCGTATATCAAGTGTCTTGAAGAAATGAAAGTCGGCAATAAAGAGTTTCTGAAGGCGAAAGAAAGTATCGGTAAAGAATTGTCGAACGCCGACGACGAAGCGGTAAAATATTTTATCAAAAACGTATTGCCTACGTTTTCGAAAACCCTTGACGAACTCGAAATGTAAATAAAGAATAAGCGGCGGGCTGGGCGAAGAAAAATTCTTTGCCCCGCCCGTAAATTTTTTCTTAAAATTTTCAATATATGACAGGTATTGGCGTAATTAGCGTGTTATTATGCGCGCGTGAGAAGTCTGCGGCATAAATTTCGCATATCGCTTTACAAAGCGGTCAAGTCGTGGTAAAATAAACTTGCGTCTAAAAGAATACGCAGGCGCAAAGCCGCGTGAAAATGGTTTGAGAGCCTTGTTATTTTTTTGGTACGTTTCAATAATTCAAATAGATTCCGGGATGGCTTTATGATATATTCGACCGTTTATAATTCGCCGATAGGGCGATTAACGATAGCGAGCGACGGCGAAAATTTAATCGGACTATGGATTGACGGGCAGAAATATTTTGCCGAAGACGTCGTAAAATGCGCGGCGGAAAAATCGTTGCCGATTTTCGATTTGACACAAAAGTGGCTAGACGAATATTTTGCGGGCGAAGCGCCCGACTTTACGCCGCCGATCGCTTTCGGAGAGTTTTCCGATTTCAGAAAAAGAGTATGGAAAATTCTGCTTAAAATACCGTACGGCAAAACCGCGACTTACGGCGAGATTGCAAAGCGAATCGAAGCCGAAACGAATAAAAGAGTTTCCGCGCAGGCGGTCGGCGGAGCGGTAGGGCATAATCCGATTTCGTTAATCGTACCTTGCCACAGAGTTATAGGCTGTAACGGCGACCTTACGGGTTACGCGGGCGGATTGGATAAAAAAGTAAAACTTTTACGAATCGAAGGCGTTTTGTAACGCCTTTTATTTTTTACGGATAGATCGCGGGCGGAC
>FR898455.1 GCA_000437515.1 Acidiphilium sp. CAG:727
TAAGGTTAGGCATCAGATTATAGAACTGGAAAACGAAACCCACGTCGCGACGCCGATAGTCGGTCAGTTGCTTTTTGTTGAACGAAGTTATATTTTTTCCGTCAAGATCTATTTCGCCGTCCGTCGCCGTGTCCATTCCGCCCAAAAGGTTCAGAAGAGTCGTTTTCCCCGCGCCGGACGCGCCGAGAATCACCACGAATTCGCCGTCGTTCAGATCGAACGAAACGTCTTCTACGGCAAGTACGGTCAAAGAACCGGTATGATATTCTTTTCTTACGTTTTTCAGAGATAATATTTTCATAACTCGCTCCTTTTTTATAATCTTTTTTAATCGGCTGGATACCATTATAATATGTACGTACGAATATGTCAAGCGGGATTGAAAATTCCGTTAAAAAACGAAATCCCCGCTGCCGGACAAATACGAAGAAAAAAAGCGCGGCGTAACGCCGCGCTTTTTCTCCGGAATTTGCTCCTTTACCCGAAATTCCCTGCGGAATCTGCGGTAAAAAACGGTTTTTGAAATCCGTATAATATTCAAATCAGATAAATACCGTGCACATAACGGAAATATACGCGGCGTACACGCAAAGCGACAATATTCCCTGCCAGCGGCTGATCTTTTGGGATATGAGCGTCGGAACGAGAATTATCGCCGAAATACACAGGCACACCGGCAAATCGAGGTAAATATTCTGCGCGATAAACGGCACGGCTTTACCGCCGATAAGAGAACAGAGCGGAAGAATAACGCTTAAATCGATTATATTCGCTCCGATAATGTTACCGACAGACAACGCCCCCTGTTTTTTGATTATGGCGGTTATCGCCGTAACGAGTTCGGGCAGCGACGTGCCTATCGCGATGAAAATCGCCGAAACTATCGGTACGGGTATATGCATAAGGTCGGCGGCTATTATTTCGCCGTTATCCACGAGGAATATCGCGCCGAACGCGGTCATCGCCGCGCCGACTACGAATTTTACGATATTTACCGTAACCGTCTTTTTGTTCGCGACGGGTTTTTCTTCCTTTTCTCCGAGTTCGTCGCCTTTAAGCATGGCGGCTTTCGCGTCTTTTACGTTGAAGAACATAAAAGCGACGTAGATTACGATTAAAAGCACCGACCCGCCCCAACTCAGTTCGCCGAAAAATCCGAACACTACGAGAACGAGCGCGGACGACAGCATAAGCAGGGCTTTTAACATAAAATCTTTTCTGTCCGTCCGACCGGGACAAGCCACCATAAGTATCGCGAAGATAAGCCCCAGATTCGCCGTAACCGAACCGACGGCGTTGCCTATCGCCATGCTCGTATCGCCGTTGCCCGCCGCAATCAGCGAAACGAGCAGTTCGGGAAGAGTGGTCGCGAACGACACTACCGTCGCGCCGACGAGTATTTTCGGTATACCCGAAACCTCCGCTATCCAGGTTGCGGCGTCGACAAAGAAATCCCCGCCCTTTACTATTAAAACGAGTCCGACCAGAAACAACGGTATCGCAAGATAAGGCGAAACCGATAAAATCGCTTCTTTCAACATTTTTCTTTCGTACTTCCCTTAACTTTATCCGATAATCTCTTTCGCCAGGGCTTTTATTTGTCCGACGTTTTCTTCGCTTACCGCCCCTACGATTTTGACCGTAGTCGGGCAGAATTCTATATTTTCGGATTTTTCAAACGCCGCGCGCATGATCTTCGCCGCCGCGGGCGCCCACGATCCGTTTTCGATAAGACCGATTCTGCGGTTTTTATAGTTCCTCTCGGTAAGCGCGTTTATGAAGTTTTGCATAAACGGGAAAATCGAAGCGTTGTAAGTGGTCGTAGCAAGGACGAGTTTCCCGTATCTGAACGCGTCTTCCACCGCTTCGGATTCGTCGCATCTCGCAAGATCGTGAACGGCGACTTTTACCCCCGCTTTTTCGATTTCTTCTTTAAGTAACTTCACCGCTTTTTCGGTATGACCGTAAACCGAAGTATACGCGATCGTAACGCCTTCGCTTTCGATGCCGTAAGACGACCACGTGTTATACAAACCGAGATAATATCCGAGATTTTCGGTGAGCAACGGACCGTGAAGCGGCAAGATCTTTTCTATGTCGAGCGCAGCCGCTTTTTTAAGTAAATTCTGCGCCTGAACGCCGTATTTGCCGACTATGCCGAAGTAATATCTTCTCGCTTCGCACGCCCAGTCGGCTTTTACGTCGAACGCGCCGAACTTGCCGAACGCGTCGGCGGAAAAAAGCAATTTTTCGCTGCTTTCGTAAGCGACGATAACTTCGGGCCAATGCACCATGGGCGCGCCGACGAACGTGAGTTCGTGTTTGCCGAGGTTAAGTTTATCGCCCTCTTTCACGACTATTCGTCTGTCCGTAAACTCGTCGCCGAAATAGGCTTTCATCATTCTGAACGCCGCGGCGGACGAAACTATCTTCGCGTCTTTATAAACGCCCGCGAACTTCGCTATATTAGCCGAATGGTCGGGTTCCATATGCAACACGACGAGATAATCGGGAGTTCTGCCGTTTAATTCGTTTTTAAGATTGTCAAGCCATTCGTCGCCGAATTTTTTATCTACGGTATCGAATACCGCGATTTTTTCGTCGAGTATAACGTAGGAGTTGTACGCCATTCCGTCGGGAACTTCGTACTGACCTTCGAAAAGGTCGAGATCGTGATCGCTTACGCCTATATAGCGTACGTCTTGGGTAATTTTCATATCGTACCTTCTATGGTAAATTTTTTATCGTTCAAATAATAAAGCGGCGAATTTTCGGCAAACCCGAGCGTTATTTCGGTAGCCGTCAACAGTTGATATTTCGCCTTATAGCGGCGGTTTATCTCTTCTTTGCCGTACTTTCCGTCACCGATTATAAAATGCCCCGTAAAGGCGAGATGCGCCCTTATCTGGTGAGTTCTGCCCGTTATAAGTCCGACCCTTAAAACCGAAGTTTCTCCGTCGCTTGACAGAACTTCGTAGTCGGTTATTATCTTGTCGTAGCCCTTTTTCGGCGTTGCCGAAATTTCGACTTTCGCCGCCTTTTCGTCCTTTTTCAGGTACGCCGTAAGCCTGTCCGCGTTTTTGGGCATAACGCCGCAGACGGTAGCCGTATACCGCTTATCGAACGTCCTGTTTTTAAGTCCGTCGAACAATTCGCCGTAAGCAATATCGTTGAGCGCGAAAAGCGTTATTCCGTCGGTATTGCGGTCTAATCTGTGCGTGAAAATCGCGCTTTCGTATTTTTCTTTCACCGCGTTATAAAAATCTTCCGACGTAACGCCTTTGGGCTTGTACGCCACGAGAATATTATCGTCTTTATACAAAACTTTTATTTCGATTTTTTTGTCTTCGCCGTCGTAGTAGACCGTTATTTCGTCGCCCTTTTGGGTTTTTACGTCTTTATTTACCCGCCCGCCGTTTACTTTAACGTCCTTTTCGCGCAGTAATTTCATAATCTTTCCGTAAGTGATTTTATCCCCGTAAAAGCGAGAAATTTCTTTTATTAAATTGTCGCCCGAAGAGTAAAAATTTTTCATGCGAAAAGCCCTGAAAGCAGATATATAAGACGTGAAAATATCACGGCGTATATAAGTTGCAACGCCGCCGACAACGCCGTTTTTTTAATTCCTATCGCCTTTTTCATGGCGAAAAGCGCGGTTACGCACGGCGTGTAAAGATAAGTGAAAGCCACCAGCCCGACGCCTTGCGCCGTCGTAAGATTTATTCCCGCCGGGAAAAGCAGAAATAACGTCGACGCTACGCTTTCCTTGGCGAAAATTCCGCCGATCAGAGCCGCCGGAAACCGCCAGTCTTTTATGCCAATCGGATACAGCAGGAAGGAAAAAGCCTTACCCGCGTAAGCGAGAAGCGACTCGTCCGCCCGATCCGCGCCGACGTAACGCATATCGGGCGATACCGACCGCAGAACGTAAAACGCGACAGACACGAGAAGCACCACGCTTCCGAGTTTTATTATAAACGATGTAAGCGTTTTTAGCAAGGATTTTAACGAAGAAGACAAATTCGACCGACGAAAATTCGCGATTTCGGCGGCAATAGGCCGCGGTTTTCGTTTTATAACCGTTTTGTACAGGATAAACGAATACGCAAGCGGCAGCGTCGCAGACAAAATATAGATTACGGACAGAACGAGAAAGGCGTACCCCTTAAAAACTTTTACGGCGATAAACGAATACACGGGGGTACGCGCCGAACAACTTACGAACGGCAGACAAAGTACCGTTCTCTTTTTTATTCCGTCGTCGCCTATCGACGACGAAGACGCCGCGGCGAGCGCGGTACAGCCGTAACCGCTCATAAGCGAATAAATCGCCCTGCCGCCCGAACCGACCTTGCTTAAAACGCCGTCGCAAAAGGCCTGCGCGTAGGATAAAAAGCCGCACGCGTCAAGCGTATCCCGACAAAACGACAATACCGCGATCTGCGGCAAAAATTCGAGTACGGAAAACGTTCCGCCGATTATCCCCTCGGTAATCAAACCGAGTATAAACGGCGAAACCCTGCCCGATAAGGCGGTTATCACCATTTTAGTTAATTTAACGCCCAGATAGTCGGTAAAAAATCTGCCTGCGTAAGTCGCAGGCGAATACCGCCCGAACGCAAGATAAAAAGTGAGAAAAACCGCGACTAAAAAGCACGAACAACCGAAAATCGGATTGTATTTTATTCCGTCGGCGTTCGTCTTCGGGTATACGACGTAGTCCTCGTTTCCGTCGCCCCTTCGGGGGCTTTCGACGCTTAAAAGTCGGGTTTTGAATTTTTCGACGTCGGTTTTATCGATCGCTTCGCCCGCAAAAACGGGTACGCCGAGCGAAGAAGAAAGTTTGCCGGCGAAGATTTTCCCGCCGCGCTTTTCAAACTCCTTTACGAGATTGACGAACAGAATTACGGGCTTGCCGTAGGCTTTTATCTCTCTTACGAGCCTTGCCGTCCGTTTTACAGTTTTTGCCTCGGTAACGATGACGATTATATCGTAATCGCCCTTTACCAGAAATTTTTCGGCGACCGATTCTTCGTTTTCGCTGCCGCGAACGGTATACAACCCCGGCAAATCCACAAGCGAAACCCGATTGCCGTCGAGATCGAAACTCCCCTCGCCTTCGTCTACGGTTACGCCGTGCCAGTTACCCACCCTTCGGCTTTCGCCCGTAAGCGAATTGAACAGCGTAGACTTACCCGCGTTAGGATTTCCCGCAAGGACTATTCGCATATACTCACCGTAATTTTTCCGGCGTATTCTCTGCCGATAGCGATAACCGCCCCTTCGCATACGATAAGGGCGGTTTTATTTGAAAAAAACCTTACGACTTCGACCGTCGCGTTCTCGGAAATTCCGAGTTCCCACAGTCTTGCTTTGTCTTCGGCTTCAAGGTCGATATTAAGAATTTTAACTTTTTTTCTATGCGGGCAATCGATAAGCGTCATACGCTATTTTATGCCGCCGTCCGCCGAAATACGACGATTTTTCGCTCGCCGTTATTCCGAATCCGTCGGTTTTGCCCTTCCGGGCGATGTTTCGCTTACGCTCAACATGACACTTTTTTAATCTGTCATCCTGAGGCTCTGCCGAAGGATCTCCCGGAAGGGTGGTTTCCCGCGGAGTAAATAATATCGAAACCGATTATTATATCTCTCTCGAAGGGTGGCAGGTGAAATAGATAATCTGCTCGTTGCCCGATAACTTGTCAAGCACGGGCTTGATTTTTTCGAAATGCTCTTCGTCAAGCCCGACGAACGGATCGTCCAGAACGATAAACGGCTTTTCGGCTTTGAAGGTCTGATCGGCAAGAGCAAGCCTTAAACATAAAGCGATGACGGCTCTTTGCCCCGCGCTGAAATATTTGTCCGAACGCAGTTCGCCGTTACGCTCGAACTTAACGCAGAAGTCCTTATCCATATCCGCGTTTTCGCCGAATTCGCGCGAAATGCCGGAAACGTATTCTTTGAATTTATTAAGTACGGGCGCGACGTATTCGTCTTTTATCGTTTTTTCGGCTTTCGCCAAAAAGTCGAGCGTATCGCATAAAAGCGAGTACTTTTCTTCCGCCGCCGAAATATCCTCGTTTATCGCTTCGAGCGAAGCGACCGCGTCGGGATAGTCTTCGAGAGTGTTTTCGTCGACGGTAATATCCACGTTTATCTTTGCAAGGCGTTTATTCGCGTCGTCGTAAACTTCGGCGAGTTCTTCCGCCGATAATTCGTCCGTCGGGAGTTCTTCCGGCATATCGCCGAACGCCGCGATTTCGGTTTTAAGTTTATCGAGTCTTGCTTTGAGGTTGTCCGCTACCAGCCTGTCGGAACGCATTTTTTCGAGCAGTTCGTTTTTATCTCCGCCGAGTTTATACGCTACCGAAAAATCTGCAAAAAATCTCTCGCTTTCGTCGATTCGTTTTTTTATCTCTTCCGCGCGGCGGGCGTAATACTCTTTTTCGTTTTTCAGCGAAAGATAATCGTTATATTTTTTTGCGAGTAAATCGATCGCCGTCTTTATATCCGTATCGCCGTAACCGTATTTCGTAAGTTCGGCTTTAATCGCTTTCGTAGCCGAAGCCAAATCCTTTTCGGTCTTTTCGAGCGTTCGGTACTTTTCGTCTTCCTGCGCTTTAAGGCTTAAATATTCGTCGTAATCGCGCGTAAAATTCGCCATTCCGACGAGTACGCCTTCTCTCGAATAATAACCTTTCGCGGACAAAAATTCGTTCAGTTCGTTTTTAGTCGTATTGGCTTTCACCGTGAGTTCCGTCAGTCGGTTCTGCGCGTGATTTTTCGGCTCGGATTTTATAAAAAGCGACGATATAAGCGCAATAAGACCGACCGCTCCGACGGCTATACCCGCGTATAAATTAAGAAACGCAAGCCCGACTCCGCCCGCGGCGAGCAATACGCCGAGTACGGTCATAATCGCCTTATACGACGGCTTTTTAGAGTCGCTTGCTTTATTCGCCGCGGCTTCTTCCGCCTTTATGAGTTCTTCCGTTTCAAGGTATTCTTTTTTAAGTTCGTCCGCCCTTTCGCGTTCGCCGTCTTCTACCGGGCAGGCGTCGAATTTTTTTACTATACGGTCTTCGCTTATTTGTGAAACCGCGGCGGCAAGCCGTCTTACTTCGCCCGTTTTTTCGGTTATTTTATCGCTTTCGACGCGAAGTTCGTCGAGTTTCGCTTTCGACAACGGATTTTCTGCAAACTCCCTTTCGAGCGCGCTTAAAGCGTATTTTCTGTCGGGGGTCATCGCAGCGGAAGCGTATTCCGTTTTATACCCGTTGAGTTCGGCAAGATTTTTCGCGAAACCGTCGATTTCGATTTTCGACGGTATCGACCGGGGATACGCGACCTTGAATTTATACAGTTCGGCGTTCGTCTGTTCGGCTTCTTTGACCTTGCCCGCGTAAACCGAGCGTTGCGCTTTGACCGTCTGCGCCTTTACCGCGTTATCGTAACGATTTTTAACCGCCGCGACGTAATTCTCCGCTTTCGTCTTTTCGTCGTAACGCTTCAGAAGGCTCTTTTCGGTTTCGGCGTAATTTTCTATTCTGCGTTCGGCGTTCCTTTTATCCTCTTTGAGATTTTTTATAACGCCCTTGTCGCCGCGGACGGCTTTGTATTTTTTCTTACCTTCTTCTATCGCGGAAACGGCGTCTTCGTAAGAAGTTCCGTCCGCTTCGTCGCCGACTATATCGTTAAGTTTAAGCCCCTTTCCGTCAAGCCCGTCTAAAAAATCGCCGCCGAAAAATACGGTACGCGAAAAAGTCTGTTCGTCCACGCCGAAAAGTTCAAACCCAAGATCGTAAGGGGCGGAAATTTCTTTGCCGTTTTCGTATAGTTTAACGCTATCGCCCTTGGGGCTTTTTTTATCGAAAAAGCGTTCGATTTTATACGTTTTGCCGCCCGATTCGTAAGTCAGCGAGCCGCCGAATTTCCCGCCGTTGAACGGGTAAAACCTCTCGCGGTCGTTAAACGTAACGGACGTGGTTTTGGTAGCGGGCAGTCCGTAAAACATTGCCCGCAAAAATGACGCGAGCGTGGTTTTACCCGCTCCGTTTTCACGTAAAACGCAGGTCAGCGACGGCGAAAATTCAAACGATTTTCCGCTCAGCCCGCCGTAATTTTCTACGTAACAGGATTTGAGTATCATCAGTCAACCTCCCTGCCCGAAAGCGCTTTAAGTCCGAGCGCGATGATCTCGCTCTTTTTCTCTTCGGATAAATCAGAGGCAAGTACCTGCCGAACGAATTCGCCCCTTAAAGACTTGTCGCCCGCAAAATCTTTCGCGTAATATTTTTTCACGGTTTTATCTTTGACCGATACGAAAAAGTACGAATCTTTAAGGTACGCTTCTACGTCTTCGGCGACGTTTTCGTCCGCATATTCTCTTTCCCCTACGAGTTCTACCCTTACAAGGTCGCCGCTTTTCGCTTTGACCGAACTTTTTACGAGCGAATAAACGTCGGACGGATTTTCGGCGGACGACACGTCGATTTCGTAGCGGTAAACCGTCCTTGCGGAAAGCGACGTAAACTTGGAATCGAGCCTTTTTTCGTTTTCGTCTACCGTAACTTCGTAAAAGCCCTTTTCGCCCGTTTCGTCGAAACCCCTGCCTTCCAGACACCCCGAATATCGCGCTATACCGCGGCTTCCGAGCGATTTCGCATAAGAGCGGTGTATATGCCCCAAAGCGAGATAATCGATATTTTTGTCTTTCAGAAGCGGAAGTTTAATCTTGTCTTCTCCCGCGCCTTCGGATATATCGCCGTGCATTATAACTACGTTTATATCGTCTTCGCTTAAACGAAGCGACGAATAGAGCGACAACGAATTTTCGCCCGAAAGTTCTATCCCCGCAAACACGACTTTGCCGTAACGGTAATACGTCCACTCCTTTGAAAACGTTTTAAGGTTGGGCAGATTTTCGCCGTCCAACGCGTCGTCGTGATTACCGCGCAGGTATAAAAAATCGATAGACGGAAAGCGTTTTACGGTATCGTAAAAGAACTCCTTATCTTTTTTAAGGGGTTTGTCCATATCGAATAAATCGCCCGCTATAACGTAGACTTCCGCGCCCGTTTTATAGGCGTATTCCACGCTTTTCAGAAAGGTCGCGCGTATCTCGGCGCGACGGATTTTTGCCTTTTCGCCCGGCAGTTTGGCTTCCATTTTAGAACCCAAATGGGCGTCCGCCATATGTATGAATTTCATACCGATATTATACCCGACCGTTCCCGATTTGTCAATGCTTTTCATAAAACGACGAAGCGTAAGAAATTTTCGACGATTGCGTTTTTACGAAAAATTTTCACCGCCACGCGGTTTTACGGCAAAAATAAGGCGGGCGGAAAAATTTTTCCGCCCGACACCTCGTCAAAGTTATTAAAGATTCAAATTTTTCATTTTTTTCTCTCATATATTAAATAACTGTTATAAATAAAAATACCCTTCTTGAATTCCATAAATCAGATGTAGAATCAGCGTAAACGCGATAATAATATTCTCCTCGTTCACAAATAAATTTAGGATCTTCTTCATAATACATTTGTCCAATTTTTCCATAATCCGCATGAAACACGTTTGCTCCGCTGGTATTCGGCTTAAACCATTCGTTACTCCAACGCGGATGTTTCGGGAGATTCCAGGAATCAATCCAAAATCTCATTTCTTTGCCCGTATATTCAAACGTATAATACAATTTTTCTACACCCGGCTCGAAAATCCATTCGCTGTCGAAATTGTTCTTAACCTTTATGCTTACGTCATATTTTTTATTTTCGGCGCTTTCTTTTTTACAACCCGTAAACAAAAAGCAGGAACAAAACGCAACCGACAAAACGGTCAATAAGCATAAAATCTTTTTTATTTTCATAACTTCAAATCCTTTCTTTATAATCATACGCCGTCGGATAATACTTCTCGGCGTCAAGCACTATACTACTATATAAACA
>FR898456.1 GCA_000437515.1 Acidiphilium sp. CAG:727
GTCTGTTACTTTAACTCAATAAAAAATATGCGGCGGCAACTTTTTCAAGTTGCCGCCGTAGTATTATTTTCCGATGGGTGCCGAAATATTCTTTATAACTCGTTGAACGCCTTTTTTACACTCGTCTTTGCTTTCGTATGATTTTTCTCGATAAAATAAAACATTTCCGTTCATATCATTCAACTCAAAATAATATTTGTTTTGCCGTTCATAAATATTAAATTTCAGCAAATTATTATTTATAATGTTCTTTAAGTTTTTTATCCCATTCTCGGCTTCTGTAATCGACTTGTATTCTTTCGAGATACCCAAAGGTTGTGAATTGCTGTTGTTCGGATATAATCCGAACAGATAGTTTTTATCCGTAGGTTTTATTAAATATTTATACCCCATATTCAATTCCCTAAATATTTATTTAATATATTTGTAAAATCGGCATTGTTCATTGTAAAGGTATAAGTGTTTTTTGAACCGCTCGCATACATTACACACTCGATTTGTTTATTGTTTTTTATGTCGTTTATCAATTCGTCGGCATCCGGTTCCTCTTCTGAATAATTATATGGAATTACCGAACCACTTGTTAAACTATATTTCTTTTTTGTTCCGTCGCTGTTTTTCGTCGTCAGACTGCCGCTTTTGGCTTCGGTTAACATATAAGATGACGACGAACCTATATAGACATACTCAAAGAAAAAATCGAATTTTCCATTCATAAAATATACGCTTGCGGTTATCGTACAAGCGCGTTCAGTCGTACTGTAACTCGATTTATAGGTTCCATTAAAAGTACCCAATAACCTTTTTCTACCGGTTTTATCTCCGAACTCATCTAAAATTTCTTCAATTTCCCAATCGGTGTTTATTTTGGGGATAATCTCGGTGTAGGTGTATCCACATACAGAACATTTATACGTTTTTTCTCCGGTTGAACTTGTCGTTGCAGGTTTTGTTATAGTACCGACATAAGAATGTTTTAATGCGTTCGTTTCATTATCCCTGTATTTGTTACCGCACTTTTCACAAGTGTAGAGTGTATAACCCTTTTGCGTGCAAGTAGGTTTTACTATTGTTTGCTTATAAGTATGACCAAATGCCTCGGTTTCATCGTCTTTGTATTCGTTACCGCACTTTTCACAAGTATTGAGTGTATAACCGTTTTTCGTACAAGTGGGGTTTATTACCGTTTTCTTATAAGTATGACCCGATGCTTCGGTCATATTATCTTTATATTCGTTTCCGCATTTTTTACAAACGTGTAATGTATATCCCTGCTCTGTACAAGTTGGCAATATTACCGTGAAAGTATAATCGTGTGCAGCGTCTACGAAATTATCCTTGTATTCAGCCCCACATGAGCATTTATGTAAAGTATAACCTTGAGTATCGCACGTCGGGCTTATTACGCTTTCTTTATAAGCGTGAGTATGTCCGCATGACGTTAACACGCATAATACGCAAACAATTGACACCAAAATACTTCTTTTCTTTTTCATAACAATTATCTCCTGATTTTTTTGTGTACATTATAACTCGTTTGAGTTTACGTGTCAACTATATTGAGTTATTATTTTAATTCATTTTGGTTATATAATATACTTGTTTGAGGTAAAAAATATGGAAGTGTTGGAAAAAATCGATATTTTGCGAAAAGATCGGGGCTGGTCGATAAATTATCTGGCTATGGAAAGCGAGTTAACTCAATCCACGTTAAATAATTTGTATAGAAGGAACACAGAACCTAAAATTTCGACTCTTCGTTCGATATGTAACGCTTTCGGAATTTCACTTTCTGAATTTTTTAAGGACGAAGATGAGGATAACGAAGAAGACGAATTGATAAAAAAAGTTAAATCGTTATCCGATATCAACAAAAAAGCATTATTGCAATTGTTAAAAAATATTAAATGACTATGATTGAATAATACTGAAAATTTATAATGAAAAGAGCGGCCGGGAC
>FR898457.1:0-3552 GCA_000437515.1 Acidiphilium sp. CAG:727
GGGTGAAACCCGTCTCCGCGGCTTTTGGTATATGATTTTATGAAAAACTTATTCTGCTACGGGACCTGCCGAAACGAGAGCCTTGCCCGCTTCGTTGGTTTCGTACTTCGCGAAGTTCTTGACGAATCTCGAAGCAAGGTCTTTCGCTTTGTTTTCCCAAACGGAAACGTCGGCGTAAGTATCTCTGGGGTCGAGTATCGCGGAATCTACTCCGGGAAGTTCGGTCGGAACTTCGAAATTGAAGAAGGGGATAGTCTTCGTGGGGGCTTTTTCGATGTCGCCGCTCAAAATGGCGTCGATAATGCCTCTCGTGTCTTTAATAGAAATACGTTTGCCCGTGCCGTTCCAACCCGTGTTGACGAGGTACGCTTTTGCGCCGCTCTTCTTCATCTTCTTTACGAGTTCTTCGGCGTATTTGGTCGGGTGAAGTTCGAGGAACGCCTGACCGAAGCAAGCCGAGAAAGTCGGGGTGGGTTCGGTTATTCCGCGTTCGGTACCCGCAAGTTTAGCGGTGAAGCCCGAAAGGAAGTAATATTGAGTCTGTTCGGGGGTAAGTATCGAAACGGGAGGAAGCACGCCGAACGCGTCTGCCGAAAGGAAGATTACGTCCTTTGCCGCGGGCGCAGCCGAAACGGGGCGAACGATGTTCTTTATGTGGTCGATAGGATAAGAAACGCGGGTGTTTTCGGTTACGCTCTTGTCGGCGAAATCGATTTTGCCGTTTTTATCGAGCGTAACGTTTTCTAAAAGAGCGTCGCGCCTAATCGCATTGTAAATGTCGGGTTCGCTGTCTTTATCCAGGTTGATAACCTTGGCGTAGCAGCCGCCTTCGAAGTTGAACACGCCGTTATCGTCCCAACCGTGTTCGTCGTCGCCGATCAAAAGGCGCTTGGGGTCGGTCGAAAGGGTGGTTTTACCGGTGCCGGAAAGACCGAAGAAGATAGCGGTGTTCTTGCCGTTCATATCCGTGTTGGCGGAGCAGTGCATCGAAGCGATGCCTTTAAGAGGAAGGTAATAGTTCATCATCGAGAACATACCTTTCTTCATCTCGCCGCCGTACCAGGTGTTTACGATAACCTGTTCGCGGCTGGTAATGTTGAACATAACCGCGGTTTCGCTGTTAAGACCGAGTTCCTTGTAGTTTTCCACCTTTGCTTTGGACGCGTTGTAAACTACGAAATCGGGTTCGAAGTTTTCGAGTTCTTCTTTCGTCGGCTTAATGAACATGTTGGTAACGAAGTGAGCCTGCCAGGCTACTTCTACGATGAAACGTATAGCCATACGAGTGTCTTTGTTCGCGCCGCAGAAAGCGTCTACCACGAACAAACGCTTGTTCGAAAGTTCTTTTACCGCGAGAGATTTAACGGCGTCCCACGCTTCTTTCGAGGCGGGGTGGTTGTCGTTCTTGTACGCGTCGGACGTCCACCAAACGGTGTCTTTGGAGTTATCGTCTACTACGATAAATTTATCTTTGGGCGAACGACCGGTATAAATACCCGTCATAACGTTTACCGCGCCGAGTTCGCTTACCTGACCTTTTTCGTAACCGGTAAGGGAAGGATCGGTTTCTTCTTTGAAAAGAAGTTCGTAAGAAGGATTGTAAACTACTTCTTTAACGCCCGTGATGCCGTATTTGCTTAAATCGATTTTTTTCATAAAAGCACCTCTTTTGTCCTTATATTATTATATTTGCGGATTGACGGAAGCAACCCGAATTTTTACGCGTGATTTTATTCGTCGGCAATCGTACGAATCCGACTATTTTGCCAACTTCTCACAACTAATAGTATATACTATTTCTTCAAAAAAGAAAAGCGTATTTCAATCTTTTTAGTTCGTTTTTTCTATATTTTATTGCGTGGGCGTTCAATTCGTCGTACGAAAAAACGGCGGAAGAGTTTATCAACACTCTTCCGCCGTCCGTCAAACGATTTCTTTATACGGTTTTATCGAGATCGTTCTGGTATTTCGTATCTTTGAAAACGTCTTTGCCGAGGTTTTCGTCCGCGGGTTTGTTTTCCAAAGTTTTAAGGTTCGTGCAATTTCTGAAAGCGTAGTCTTTAACGTTTGCGTTCGCGTTGAAGATTACCTTCGTCATAGCCGTACAACCCTTGAAGGCTTTTTCGCCGATTTCGGTTACCGTCGCCAATTTAAGGGGATGTTCCGCAATCTCGCTCTTTTTACCGAGAGAAGTACAACCCGAGAAAGCCGATTCGCCGAT
This sequence comes from Acidiphilium sp. CAG:727, assembly GCA_000437515.1. Taxonomy (GTDB): domain Bacteria; phylum Bacillota; class Clostridia; order Christensenellales; family Borkfalkiaceae; genus UBA10281. The sequence goes on from FR898457.1 coordinate 2,222, forward strand.
TTTCGTAAGCCCCGCGAAGTCTGCCACGAGGTCGTCTGCGTCGTCGCCGCCGAAATTAACCGCGGCAAGAGAAGTACAATTTTCGAAAGCGTGCGCCGCGACTTCGTTTACGGACGTAAGGTTTGCGGTTTTAAGCCCCGAACAGCCGTAAAGCGTATAGGCTTCGAGTTTTTCGACGTTGCCGGTAAGGTTCAACGTTTCGATAGTGGTACAACTATGGAAAGCGTACGCGGGAACGGATAATTTTCCGTCGTCGCCCGCTACGGTTATCTGATACGCGCCCTCTTCGCCCTCTTTGGCTTCTACCTGTTTCGTTTCACCGTCGATCGTTACGGTTTTAACCCACTTCGTCGAGTTCGTCGCGGGAACGTTATTACCCGTTATCGTTACGGTTTTAAGAGCGGTCGGGATATAGTAGGTCGTCGAAGCGTCTTTGCTTTCGTAATAAGTCTGCGCGCAGGAGGTAAGACCGTCCGCAGACGTAGTGTCGAAGATATAGCCGAAAGACCTTTCCGCTAAAAGTCCGTCTACGCTCTTGCCGGTGAAGGGAAGAGTGATTTCTTTAAGACCCGTAAGGTTGCCGAAAGCCCTGGCGGCGATTTCGGTAACGGAATCGGGAACCACGATTTTTTCGATGAAGGTAAGACCGCTTACGGCGCGACCCGCGATTTTCGTTACGGGTTTGCCTTTGTATTCGCTCTTTACGGTCAAAGTTTTAACGGTTTCTGCGGTGAAATCCGCGTCGCCGTCGGCTTTGTCTTCGTTAAAGAGTTTTGCCAAAGCGTCGAAATCTTTCTTTTCTGCGAGTTTGAGGGCTTTCTGAGAAACCGTAAAACCCGTGAAAGTATAAGCGTCGTTTTCTTCGTCGAGTTCGTAGGTTGCCGTATAGGCTTTGGAATCGTCTCCCGAAGACGAAGCGCTCTTGCAAGCCGTAAGCGAAAACGCGAACGTCAACGCAAGGACTGCGGAAGTTAATAATCCGAGTAGTTTTTTCATAAAAATTTACTCCGCGGCGGTTGCGTTTTATACGCATACGCGCCCAATACTTATTTATATGCTTAACGATTTTATCATTTATGGCGGCGTTTGTCAATTATTATTAGCGATTAAACGCCGTTTTTATTATTTTTTGGTCTTTTCGGAGTTTTTCCGTCCGTCCGTTCCGCGTTTTTCGCTTTTTTCGCAGCGACGACAATTCGCGCAATCGCCGCCGCATCCGCCGCAGTTTTTGCCGCGTTTCGCGTTCCTTATCGTAAAGAACAGCGCAAGTCCGATTATCACGGCTACTGCCGCCGTCAGGGGGGAAAAGCGCGGTTTCCAACGAAAAAAAC
>FR898457.1:3564-16775 GCA_000437515.1 Acidiphilium sp. CAG:727
GAACAAACTTCCGAATTGCCAGACGATAAGAGCGAAGACGTAAGCGACGGCGCATTGCATAAACACTACGCCGAGAGTTTTCCAAAACGATCCGAGTTCTTTTCTTATCGTCGAAACCGCCGCCACGCACGGGGTGTATAAAAGCGTGAATACGAGAAAACTTATTGCCGAAAGCGGGGTAAACAGAGCGGTAATCGGTTCGGTACCGCAGAGAACGGTAAGCGTCGAAACGACGGCCTCTTTTGCGGTGAAGCCCGAAATCAACGCCGTCGCGATTCGCCAGTCGTTAAAGCCGAGAGGTTTGAAAATAACCGATATCCCGCGCCCGATATAAGCGAGCAGGCTGGTTTGCGGATCCGTAACGAAGTCGAGTTTGTAATCGAAACTCTGCAAAAACCATACTATTACGGTTGCCAGCAGAATTACCGTAAACGCCCTCGATAAGAAATCTTTCGCCTTTTCCCAGAGTAAAAGCCCTACCGATTTCAACGACGGAAGCCGGTAATTCGGCAATTCCATTACGAAAGGAACGGGTTGCCCGCGAAACACCGTGGATTTCAGAACGACGGCGACGAGCAGAGCAAGTAATACCCCGAAAAGATATAATCCCATCATGACGAACGCGCCGTACTTCGGGAAAAAAGCCTGCGTAATGACGGCGTAGACGGCTATTTTTGCCGAACAACTCATATAAGGTGTCAGCAGAATGGTCATTTTGCGGTCGCGGTCGGACGAAACCGTACGCGTCGCCATTATCGCGGGTACGGAGCAGCCGAATCCCATAAGCATCGGCACGAAACTTCTGCCGGACAAACCGATTTTTCTTAAGGGCTTGTCCATTACGAACGCGACTCTTGCCATATACCCCGTATCTTCCAGTATAGACAAAAAGAAGAAAAGGGTAACGACGATGGGCAAAAACGAAAGGACGCTTCCGACGCCCGTAAACAGTCCGTCAACTATAAGGCTTCTTACGACGGGGTTAAGCCCGTAATCGATCAAGGCGTTGTTTATAACGCCCGACAGGGCGTTTATACCGAGTTCGAGCGCGTCCGAAAGGTATTTGCCGATCACGTTGAACGTGAGAAAGAAAGTTAAAAACAGTATGCACAAAAATACGGGAACGGCTGTGTATTTGCCGGTCAGGATTTTATCGATTTTAACCGATCGCGCGTGTCCTTTGCTTTCGTGGCACTTTACGACGGATTTCGCGACTGCCGATTCTATGAACGTATAACGCATATCCGCGATTGCGGCGTTTCGGTCAAGTCCGGATTCTTCTTCGAGTTGTACCACGCAATGCTCGATTAGTTCGCGTTCGTTTTCGTCGAGTTCGAGTTTGTCCGCGGCCGCCGTATCGCCTTCGATGAGTTTCGTCGCGCAGAATCTCGCCGGAACGCCTATTCTTTCGGCGTGGTCTTCGATCAGGTGGACTATCGCGTGCAGACACCTGTGTACGGGCGAGTCTTCGGCGCAAAAATCGTAAACTTTAGGGTAGACTTTGTTTTTCGCCGTTTCGATCGCTTTGTCGATAAGTTACGAAACGCCTTCGCCTTTCGCCGCGCTTATGGGAATTACCGGAACGCCGAGTTCTTCGCTCATCTTTTTTACGTCGACGCTTCCGCCGTTGTTGCGTACTTCGTCCATCATATTAAGGGCGACTACCGTCGGAACGCGGAGAGAAAGCAACTGCAACGTAAGGTATAAATTACGTTCGATATTCGTTGCGTCCACGATGTTTATTATCCCGTCCGGTTTTTCGTTGAGAATATAATCTCTCGTGACGATTTCTTCCTGTGTGTAAGCGCGGAGAGAATAGATTCCGGGCAAGTCTACCACCGAAACGCCTTTCTGACCTTTTATTTCGCCCTCTTTTCTGTCGACGGTCACGCCCGGAAAGTTTCCGACGTGCTGATTTGATCCCGTCAAGGCGTTAAAGAGGGTTGTTTTTCCGCAATTCTGATTGCCTGCAAGCGCGAAAATCATATTTCGGTTTCCTTAGTAACGGTTATTTTTGCGGCGTCTTCTTTGCGAAGCGTAAGTTCGTATCCCCGTACGAAAATTTCGAGCGGGTCGCCCATCGGCGCGACTTTACGCAGGGTAACTTTCGTCTTCGGGATAAGCCCCATATCGAGTAATCTGCAACGCAGATCGCCTTCGCCGCCGACTGCGGTTATAACGGCGGTTTCGCCTATTTTCAATTCGCCTAACGTCATAGTAGTTTTATTATAGTATTCGCCGACCGTTTTGTCAATTAAACGATTGACAAAGCGAGCGAATGATGTTAAAATATTTTAATCTACTTTCGGCGGGCGATTTTCCGTTTCAACCCGCATAAGAACGATTAAGTGAAATACGACGTTTTGTTTTTCGCGCAGAGCGCCATGCTCGGGTCGGGGCTTGCAACGGACGCGTTTTCGGTTTCGCTCGCCGACGGCTTGCGCGAACCGGATATGAAAAAGGGCAAAGCGTGCCTCGTGGCGGGCGTTTTTACAGGTAAAAAATTCGGACTTAAATTCCGCGAAAAAGCGACCGTCGCGGGCGGAATAATTCTCGTTATTATAGGGATAGAGATATTCGTCCGCGGCATTACGGGAGTGTAAAGCGCGCCTGAAAATTTTGCGGATTTGATGAAACTTTTCAAAATCGCGCGAAAACGTTAGAAAGTTATTCGCCTATTTGTTATAATCGGTTGATAGAAAATGGAATACAACGTCAGACAAGTCAACAACTTCATATCGGATTATCCTACCGACGCGAAATTGCAGAAAGACAAGGATATAACCGTTGCCGTACTCGCCAGAAATCCCGCTTACGCTGCTTACGCGGACGAAAGTCTTCTTAAAGACAAAGACGTTGCGATGTGCGCCGTCGAAAAAGACGGCAGGACGCTCCGGTTTTTCGACGATTCCCTGAAATCGGACGAAGACGTGGCTTACGCCGCGGTCAAAAATTTCCGTTCGAGTTTCGCGTTTACGCTCGGTAAAGCGAGGGACAGTCGCAGGATAGCGGCGGAAGTCGCGTCTGCCGGCGGCGACGTGGTGGCGATGCTCGACAAAAAATTTCTCGACGACGAAGAAATCGCGAAAGTCGCGGTCGGCAGAAACCCCAAGGCGATTCAGTATTTTACGGACAGGGTAAGATGTATTCCGTCGGTCGCGTTGCTTGCCCTTAAGCAGGACAGAACGGTTACGCAGTATCTGCCCGACGAGGCTTTTGAAAACGACGCGGTGTTCCGCGCCGCGGTCAGAATCACCGACGACGGCAAAGTAGGCGTCGGGGTGATAAACGAATCCACTCCGCTCGGACTCTTCGAAAAACTCAAAAAAGAGAATATGAAGTTCAATTTCTCGCTTCAGAATCTCGATCTTTCTACGCTCGACGGCGCAAGACTTCGTTACGTGATAGAACTCGGTCTGGGCGTTACGGGGAAAAAGGCGGAAATATTCCATAAATTCGTAGACAAAGACGACCGCGAAACGGTTTCGTTTCTGCTTGCAAAAAAATTTCCGTCGGCAAAGACGGTGGCGACGGAACTCGAATACGCGTCGAAAAATCGTAAACTTCGCGTATTGCCGTCGTTGATTTCGGCTGCGCGCGGGGGTAAACGCGGCGTGAACGAATCCGACGAGCGTAAAATGCTCGTAAGAAACTTAAAGCGCAAATCGCCGATGGCGGCGGCTAAACTCATAGACGGTATCGACGATTACGCGCACGACGAAGAGGCGATAAAACTTGCCGCTTCGGTTGACGGCGGAGTGATAAGGTTGCTTTACCGTACCGATTTCGCGGGCGACAAAAATCTCGTTACGGATTGCCTTAAAACGTACGTCGTAAAAAACAGCGACGAACCGCTTCTGAAAAACCTTAAAGGTATAGATCTCGACTTCGAGCAGTGCAGAATTGCCTGCCGCAGGGACGGAAGGAACTATTTTTACCTGCCCGAACAATACCGCGGCAGCGAACTCCTGAAAGAAGTTGCCTACGCGAGCGGCGCGGAGGGATACGAGGTGGATAAATCATGAAAGAAGAAGCGTTGTCTTTGGCGAGATCCGTCCTTAAAGAAGCCGAAAACAGGGTTTCGGCGGATTTCAGGTATCTCGCGTATCCGCTCGGGATATTGTTGCCGACGGTAAGCGACGGAGAGAATATCGCGACCGACGGCAAGACGTTTACTCTCGGAGCGAAAGCCTTGCTCGAAACGGTTGCCGAAGACGGAATAAAGGGCGCGGAAAGAACGCTTCTGCACGTTTTACTGCACGTTTTGTTTCTGCATCCGTTCAGAATCCGCAGACCCGCAAGAATTTACGATATCGCGTGCGACGTAGCCGTGTCGTTCGTTCTGGACGGCGAAGACGGCGTAAGAACGGCGGGGTATAAGTACAGAAAAGAGGTCTACGACGAGATAAAGCGTAAGTACGGCGCGGTCGGCGAGAGTCAGGCTTTTGCTTATTTCGTATCGGTCGGCGAAGAAGAGAGAAAGAGAATTTCCCTTCTTTTCAAAGTGTGCGACCATTCGTTATGGTACGGCAGGAATTTACCCGACGACGAAGACGAAAAAGCCGGTAATAGCGCGAATATCGCCGTTTCCGACGAAAACGAAGACGATTACGACGGTCGCGACGAGGCGGGCGAGGCTGCCTGGACGGAGATACTTCGCGGCGCGCTTTCCGACGTTGGCAAAAGCGACGAGGTGCGTAAATCGCTGGTCAAAGTATTATCGGGCAAAAGGGATTACAGGCGGTTTTTCGATAAATTCCTTTCGTCGTCCGAAAGGGTTAAACCGAGCGAAGACGAATTCGATTATATATTCTATTGTTACGGGTTGACGCTGTATAAAAACGTGCCGCTTATCGAGAGTCTGGAATATTCCGACGTCAAAGACTTCGAAGAGGTCGTGTTTGCGATAGACACTTCCGCGTCGACCGACGGCGAGCCGATCAAAAAATTGCTTACCGAACTCGCGACGGTGGTTGCGGCGGCTTCGGCAAGCGGCGGAAAATTGAAAGTGAGAATTATCCAGTGCGATATGGCTATCCGCGAAGACGTTACTTTTTACGAGCGCGACAAATTCGACGAGTATATGAGCGAATTTTGCGTTAAAGGCGGCTCCGGTACGGACTTCGCTCCCGTTTTCGACCTGCTCGAAGACGAAAAGGCAAAAGGCGCGAAGATAAGAGGACTTATATATTTTACGGACGGACTCGGTCAGTTCCCGACCGCGACTCCGCCGTTTAAGACCTGTTTCGCGATTTACGGCGACGACGAAGGCAAAATCGTCGTTCCGCCTTACGCGTACAGATTGGATATAGCGAAATAAAGGAGACGCTTATGAATATAAAAGAGGCTAAAAACGAAATCAAGAACGCCGTGAGAATTTACGTCGATAAAGACGAAAACGGTAAGTACAGAATTCCGCGCGAAAAACAACGCCCCGTACTTCTGGTAGGCGCGCCCGGCATAGGTAAAACGGCGATAATGAGCGCGGTGGCGACCGAACTTGACATAGGCTTTTTAGGGTATACGATAACTCACCATACGAGGCAGTCGGCGATAGGTCTTCCGTTCATATCTCAGAAGGAATTCGGCGGAAAGACCTATTCGGTAACCGAGTACACCATGAGCGAAATAGTCGCGAGCGTTTACGAGGCGATCGAAAAGCAGGGTAAAAAAGAGGGCATACTTTTTATCGACGAGATAAATTGCGTGTCGGAAACTCTCGCGCCCGCCATGCTCGAACTTTTGCAACATAAAAAATTCGGAGCGCACGAAATTCCCGAAGGATGGATATTGACGGCCGCGGGCAATCCGCCCGAATACAACAAATCGGTAAACGAACTCGATATGGTTACGCTCGACCGCGTAAAAAGGCTCAACGTCGTTCCCGATTACGACGCGTTCAAAGAATACGCGCTCAATAACGGTATGCACGGCGCGATAGTGTACTATCTGTCGCTCCATAACGAATATATGTTCAAAGCCGAAAAAACGGTCGACGGTTACGACTTCGTAACTCCGAGGGGTTGGGAAGATTTGTCCGTGGCAATATTCGAATACGAGAGATTGTCCATACCCGTTACCCTTCAATTCGTGTCGGAATACGTCCAGGACGGAAAAATCGCATCCGAATTCTTCGCGTATTATAAGAGGTATTGCGAATGCGCCGACGTGTACGGGGGCGAAGACGCGGAAACGGGCAAAATCAAAAAGATAGACGTCGAAGACAAGGGCTTCGAAGTACGTTACGCCCTGGCTAATCTCATCGCGGCAAAGGTGATAAAACTCGCCGAAAAATACCGCGCGAGAAAGACCGCCGAAGACGAACTGGCGGCGATAGAAACCGCGGTCAAAGACGGCGTCGGATCGCTTTCGTCCGAAACCGAAAAACTTATGAAAGAGTGCAATTCGCAAAAGCGTTCCCGCTACGAGCGCGCCGCGCTTAAAAAACTTCTCGTCGCGTTCGGAGAAACGGACGAAAAAGCGGGCGTGGAAAAATTCCGCGTCGAGAACGACGCCAAACTTGCCGATTACAAGACTCGTATCGACAATCTGTTCAATTTTGCGGTTAATTCGCTCGGCAAAGGGCAGGAAACCGTCGCCATGCTTATGGAAGTAATAGCGTGCGAACACTTTATAGAAATTCTGCCGTACCTGGGCGACACCGTATTTTACGATCTTAACGATTCGCTTCTCGGCGTTTCGGGCGAAGACGATTATAAACGCCTTGCCGCATCCGCGCTTAAAGGAGAATAAGATTATATTCCGCGCGTCATAACGACTATATATAAGCGCGTCATTGCGAGTGAAACGAAGCAATCCCGATGATCGGAGTGTATCCGTCTATGAAAGCCGCTCCGCCTTTTATTGCGGGGTAAATGTCCCCGATGAAACGGGGAAAATGTCGCAAAGCGACAAAAGGGGGGCGACCCTGCCTAAGGTTGCCACAGTCGTTTCACTCCTTCGCAATGACGGCGTCGTATTATACCGAGGCTCTGCCGAAGAATTTCCCGGAAGGGCGGTTTGCCGCGAAGTAAACAGCCGGACGTAAAAACCGAAAAATACAATAACGTATGAACATTTTTTTCAGACAACTAAAAAAATACAAAGCGGCGAGTATTCTCGCGCCGACTTTCAAACTCATCGAGGCGACTTTCGAACTGCTCGTTCCGCTCTTCGTTGCCGATATGGTCGATAAGGGCGTAGTCGCGGGCAATACTTCGGTTATTATAAGAAACACGATACTAATCGTCGTTTTGGGTATGCTCGGACTTGCGTTTTCTATCGTCGGTCAATATTTTTCGGCGAAAGCGGCTACGGGCGTGAGTCACGACGTGAGAGAACAGACTTATAAAAAGATGCTTTCTCTCCCGGCGAGCGAGGTTGACAGAATAGGCGTGCCTAAAATGATTACGGCTATGACGAGCGACGTAAACCAGATGCAGAGCGGCGTAAATCTCGCGCTTCGTCTTCTTCTGCGTTCGCCTTTCGTGGTGTTCGGCGCGCTGATTGCGGCTATGCTTATCGATCTGAAAGCGTCGATAGTGTTCGCGGTTCTGATTTTCGCGCTGTTCGCGGTCGTAATTATTATAATGGCGGTTACGATGCCCAAATACTCGGAGGCTCAGAAAAATCTCGACGACGTTTCGGCGGCGGCGAGAGAAAACATAACCGGCGCGAGAGTCATAAGGGCGTTCGGCGCGGAGAACGAAGAAGTCGAAAACTACCGTAAAAGAATAAACAAACTCGAAAAAACGCAGAATATAGCGGGAATCATTTCCGCGCTTCTGAATCCCTTAACGTTCGCTCTCGTCAATCTCGGCGTAGTCGCGCTACTTTATTTCGGCGGGGTAAGGGTTTATTCCGGCGCGCTTACCCAGGGTATGGTAATCGCCTTATACGACTATATGTCGCAGATTCTGATTGAACTCGTAAAATTTGCGAATCTCGTCGTAACGGTATCCCGCGCGCTTGCATGCGGCAAGAGAATAGACGATATTTTGTCGATTAAACACGACGAAAGCCCCGTATCGGACGAAGATAAATCCGACGCGTATATCGAATTCCGCGACGTAACCGTTTCGTATAACGGCGGCGGCGAAAGCCTTTCTCACGTCAACCTTAAAGTAGAAAAAGGGCAGACCGTAGGCATTATCGGCGCGACGGGCAGCGGTAAAACGACTATGATAAGCCTGCTTACCAGAATTTATTCTCCGACGGGCGGTAAAGTCTTTTTCGACGGTAAAAACGTTTCGGCTTATGCGACCGAGGAACTCCGCGGTCGCATAAAAGTCGTTCTGCAAAAAACGGCTCTCTTTAAGGGCACTATAAAAGACAACGTGCTTCTCGGCGCGACGGATAAGTCGGACGAAAATCTGAAACTTGCTCTTCGGACCGCGCAAGCCGAAGACTTCGTAGAGAAAAAGCATGGCGGAGCGGACGCCGAACTCGAACAGGGAGGCAAAAACCTTTCGGGCGGACAACGACAAAGACTTTCGGTCGCAAGGGCGATAGCCGCAAAACCCGAAGTTCTTATTCTGGACGACAGTTCGTCCGCGCTCGACTTTTTAACCGATCTCAATATGCGCAGGGCGATTTCATCGCTCGACCCGAAGCCCACTACTTTTATCGTGTCGCAAAGGGCGGCGGCGGTCCCGCAAGGGGCGGCGGCGGTCAAACACGCCGACGTTATAGTCGTGCTTGACGAAGGCAAAGAAGTCGGACTCGGCAAACGCGACGAATTATATAAAAACTGCCCCGTCTATCGCGAGATAGAGTCTTCGCAGGAAAAGGGGGCGGAATAATGAAAAAGAAAGCAAATAGCGGAGTAATCAAAAAACTCTGGAAATACGCTTATAAGTATCGTTTCGCGTTCGTGTTGTCGCTTATAACCGCCGCGCTTTACGTGGCGGGGGCGCTGTATCTGCCCAAACTCTACGGCGAAATGACTAACCTTATCGTCGGCAAAAACGACGTCGATTTAGACGGTATTTTAAGTCTCGGAATTCGCGCCGCGGCGATAATAGCGGCTGCCGCGTTGATGCAGTGGATAACCGAAGCCGTGTGCGTAAAAATATCTGACGGGGTCGCCCGCTCGGTAAGAAGAGATCTGTTTGAAAAAATTCAGAAGTTGCCGCTTAAATATATCGACGGCAGACCTACGGGCGACATATTGTCCGTCGAAATAGGCGACGTAGATCGTCTTGCCGACGGTATGCTGCTCGGATTTTCGAGATTCTTCACGGGTATACTTACGATAATCGGAACGCTCGCGTTCATGGTGAGTATTAACCCGATAATCGCCGTATGCGTGGCTTTAATCACACCGTTGTCGCTCTTTACCGCAAAGTTTATTACGGGCAGAACGTATAGCAGATTCAAAGCGCAGGCGGAAATAACGGGCAGACAGACGTCGCTCGTCGAAGAAACTCTTTCGGCTATCCCGACGGTCAAGGCGAATCTTGCGGAAAACAAATTCGGCAACGACTTCGATAAGGTCAACGACGAACTCAAAGACTGTGCGTTCAAAGCCGTATTTTACTCGTCGCTTACCAACCCCACCACGAGATTTATAAACGCCGTCGTGTACGCGGTAGTCGCGTGCGTCGGCGCGTTAATTGCGGTAAAGGGCAGCCCCACGGGGGCGTTCGCGGTAACGGCGGGGTCGCTCGTGTCGCTTTTAAGTTACGCCAACCGCTATACCAAACCGTTTAACGAAATCACTTCGGTATTGACCGAAATTACGGGTGCGAAAGCGTGCGCCGACAGAATTTTCAAGGTTCTTGACGAAGACGAAGAGATTATATACGACGGTGAAAAACAAGCCGAAACTCTGCAAGGCAAAGTCGACTTTAAGGACGTATATTTTTCTTACGATCCGAGTTTCAGACTCATACAGGACTTCAATCTGTCGGTAAATCCCGGCGAAAAGGTCGCAATCGTAGGTCCTACGGGCTGCGGGAAAACCACGCTTATTAACCTGATAATGAGATTTTACGACGTTACGAGCGGCGAAATCGATATGGACGGTACACCGAGTAAGCAGATCGAACGTAAGAGTTTACGCCGCAATATCGGTATGGTTTTGCAGGATACCTGGATAAGAAAGGCGAGCGTAAAAGACAACGTGGCGATAGGCAACCCGAACGCAACGCAGGAAGAGATCGAAGAAGCATGCAAACGCGCGCATTGCCACGGGTTTATTTCAAGACTTCCGAAAGGTTACGATACGATAATCGGCGAAGAGGGCTTGTCGCAGGGGCAGAAACAACTTATTTCGATTGCGAGAGTAATGCTTTGCCTGCCGCCCGTGCTTATACTCGACGAAGCGACTTCCAACATAGACACCCGCACCGAAATGAAGATACAAAAGGCGTTTTACGAACTCACGGCGGGCAAAACTTCGTTTATGGTCGCGCACAGACTTTCGACTATCCGTTCCGCCGACCTTATACTCGTTATGAAAGACGGAAACGTTATAGAGCAGGGTAAGCACGCCGAACTTTTAGAGAAAAAAGGCTTTTATTATCAATTGTATAACAGCCAATTCGAAAAATAAATCGAAAATTTTCGAAAGTCGCTTGCAAACCGCAAAAATTGCGTATACAATATTATAAAAAAGGAGAAAAGCAATGATCGACGAAAAAGATTTGGAATTTAACGCCGACGAAGACGACGTAATAGTGTTGCAAGGACCCGACGGCGAAGAAGTTGAGTTCGAAGAAATCGCGGACATAACGCTCGGCGAGCATTTTTACGTTATTCTGCAACCCGTGGAACGCCCCGACGAAATGGGGCAGGACGAAGCGGTGGTATTCGAAGTTATCGCGGGCGAAGATAACGACGAATTCGTAGTGGTCGACGACGAAGACGTAATAGACGAAGTCTTTACCGAATACAATCGTTTATACGACGAACAAAACTCGTAATTGCATTTATTTCGCAACAATCCGACTGTCATCGCGAGCGTAGCATTTTTCTCTGCCTTCCCTATCGGGGAAGGTGGCAACGAAGTTGACGAAAGAGGTCAAACAACGAAGAAATTACGTATGCGACCGGTATAAAAGTCGCGTACAAGACCTCTATCGGCGCGTTACGCCGCTTTCCTCGATAGGGAAAGTATTTTCCAGTAAAACAAAAAAGCCGGAATGCAAAATTTTCTTGCTTCCGGCTTTAATCGTAAGTGGATTTTTATTTGTTGAATAATTCTTTGTAGGTCTTACTGAATTTGATAACGGGCGCTTTGCACGCTTCGATCATGACCTTTTCGCCCGTCAACGGATTTACGCCGTCGCGCGCGTTTTTGTCTTTTACGTCGAATGTCGCAAAACCCGAAATGTGAACGTACTCGCCTTTTTGAAGACTTTCGGTCAAAGTGTCGATAAACGCGTTAAAGTTTTTTTCCGCGTCTTTGATGGTTACGCCTAAATTGTCGGCGTACGCTCTGATAAATTCGCTTTTATTCATGTATTTCCTCCGTAAGGGGCAACTTTTGTCGCCTCCACCATACGATAGCATTGTAACATACGATAAAAACTTTTTCAAGCCATTTTGCGTTTTTTTCGGTAAAAATTTAATTTTTTTCGATTTTTAGCCGATTTTTTGACTTTTGCTTGCGCTTTTTGCTCGTAAATGCTATAATCGGAATGATCGCGCAATCGCTTGCGATAAAACGCTCGGTTGACCTCAGCCGTCAGACGGCGGATACCGCGTACAATATCCGTAAAGGAGATATTATGAAAAAAAAATTATGGTTCACTCTGTCGGCGGTATGCTTTGCCGCGTTCGTGATATTGATAATTTTGCTTAAAACGGCAGACGTGGGCATGTGGCTCGGCAAAGAAGTCGGTCTTTATACGCTTAACAAAGCCGCTTTTGACGCGTTCGGCGGAAAGTTGAACGGTTTCTGGTATTCGTTGACCGGATATTTCGGTTATCTCGCCGTCGTTATAGCGATTTTCTTCGTCGGTGTCGGTTTGTATCAGGCGATTAAGCGTAAAAGTCTTAAAAAAGTCGACGACGACTTGTATTTTCTGGCGGTCGCTCTGCTGATTCTGGCGATTTGTTACTTTTTGTTCGAAGTAATAAAGATCAATTATCGCCCCGTACTTTTAGACGGGCAGACTTCCCCCGAAGCCTCTTTCCCGTCATCGCATACTATGCTTTCCGTGGGGATTTTCGGGCTGTCGCTCGTAGAAATTCTTTTACGCGTAAAAAGCAAAAAACTAAAAATTCCGCTTGCGTGCCTTGCGGGTATTTTGGCTGCGGTTTCTGCGGCGGGCAGGTTACTTTCTTCTGCGCATTGGTTTACCGACGTGGTCGGCGGAACGCTTTTCGCGCTTGCCGTCGTTTTCGCGTTTTGCTTTTCGATCGATAGGTCTAAGAGTGAAAAAGACGAAATCGGGGCTGAAACGACGGAACAATGAGTAATTTAAGCGAAAAAAAACGCCGCGTTCTTTTCGTTACGGCTATAATATTCGCCGTTATCGGCGTAGTTTACGAGTTTGCGTTTTCGGGCAGAATATCATCTCCGCCAGATTCCGAAATGATAGATTCGGCGATAACCCGTCTGGTCGGCAGCGTTGCGATTGCGTGTCTGTTGCCGTCGTTTGGGTATAAAGTGTTTAATAAACCCTCGGCTTTCGCGGTTTTGTCCGTTCTGCCGTGCTTCGCCGCGGTGATCTGTAATCCTCCGCTTATCGGTCTGTTTCTCGGCGACGCCGAAATAATTTACGGCGAAAGTTACCGCTTTTTGCTTTTCGCCGCCGAATGTCTTGCGACCGCGATTTTCGAAGAATTGTTGTTCAGGGCGATACTTTTCCCGGCGATTTTAGAAAAACGCAGACAGACTTCGGTCAGGATTTTTTTGTCGGTTATCGTTTCGTCGGCGATATTCGCACTCGTGCATCTGCTTAATTTGTTTGCGGGCGCGGGCTTCGGAGCGGTCGCCATGCAGATAGGCTATTCGTTTTTAATCGGCGGACTTTGTTCGTTCGCTCTGTTAAAAACGGGAAACGTTGCGTTCTGCGTCTTGCTGCACGCCGCGTTTAATTTTACGGGAACTCTCGTCGAACGGCTCGGCGTCGGCGGGTGGGGCGGTTTGCCTACGGTATTTATAACTCTTGCCGTCGCTTTACCCGTTGCGGTTTACGTCGTATACTCGCTTATAAAAATACCGACGGAAACGACGAATAAACTTTATTGAAAATTTGCAG
>FR898458.1:0-2334 GCA_000437515.1 Acidiphilium sp. CAG:727
AGATAAAGTTTTTGATGGATCCGTCGCCCCATGCGTTCATTCTGCCTATAACTACGCCTAATTTTTTGCCATTCGCGTTGATCGTGAAATTCCTGAACGTACTTGCATTTACGTTAGACGAAAACAAGAAACCTCGATCCTTTTTACACTCGTCGGTTGCGAAATCTCGTCCTTTATCGGCAGCGTTCGTGCCACCGTCTACGCTGTCGATGTAGTTTATCGTAATATCTTCAAACGTACAGCCGTAAATATCGTTTGCTAAAACAACGTGAGGTGTGCCTTTGTTCATGTAGTCGGTATCGATAGTAAGATTTTTAACGGTACACCTGTCCATAATATTAAACAAACCGTTACCGGGAGCATAATGGAACCAGTGTCCGAGTTTCAAAGTCTTACCGTTACCGTCAAATATCATGTTCCTGTAATTGCCGTTAGAAGCAGTAAAGTCACGTAACGTACTGCCGATTAAGTCGTTGACAAGTCTGTAATACCCGGATATACTCGGATTTTTACCGTCAAGCGTATAATTTTTCCTATTAACAAACAGCATTAAATCCGTAACGGTTGCAATTTCCCTCGTAATGAAAAGTACGGGAACGACGATAGTGTGTTCCGCGTCGTATTCGTCTTTTACGATTACGGTAAGATTTTGTTCGCCGTGCTTCGTAAAATCCGTAAGCGAGGAAAGGTTAAACCCCGTAATCGCAGTTCCGAGAATCGTATCGCCGTATTTAATGTTTACTACGTTTGCATAATCGCTTATGCCGGTAAGAACGATCGAAGCGGTTGCGTTATAATTTTCGGTATAGGTATACCAACCGTTTGCCGCACTCGTATCCAAATCTATATCCGTATACGTGGTAACTACGAGATCTTGCCTGCCGGCAGTAACGACTTTATTGAATACGGATACTTCATGTCCGCATACGCACAACGCGGTATCGGATTCGTCTTCGACTTCCCAACGGTCTATCGAACAATTTTCGGCAGCGTTTTCTGCCGCGCCGCAACAAGTATGAATTTTCTTGTGCGTGCCGTCGCCGTTCGTTTCGTATCTGTAAGTCGTTTCGGTATGATTTTCGGCATTCTTTTCGCCGTACTCGACGTTACACGTAACGCAAACCGCCTTTGCCGTACAGGTTGCCGCAGTACACCGACGGTATGGTCGGATTCCGCGTTTTTAGCGTTACAACCCGTTCTCTTACACTTGTGCCAATGCTGCGTTTCGGAAGTCGTCCATTCGGTATCCCAATCGTGATCGAGGGCGGTTTTTTCCTGATAAGTAGTGTAAGTACAACCGCCGCGCTTACAAGTTACGTATGCGTCCCAGCCTATTTCGGTACAGGTGGGAGCCTTAGCCGCATGCTCTTCTAAATCGTGGTTGTCGGGGTCTTTTTCGCCGTACTCGGCGTTACAAACGGTGCAAACCGCCTTTGCCGTACACGTAGCCGCGGTTCCGGTGTGGTCGGCTTCGTCTTTTTTAGCCGTGCAACCCTCGACCGTACAAGCGTGCCAGTGCGTTTCGCCGCCTACCGACCATTCGGTCGCCCAGGTGTGTTTATGCGCTTCGGCTTTTTTGCAGCCGACCGCGCATACGAGCGTGGTTATCATTACGAAAACCAGACTCAAAACAAGTAATAACTTTCTTTTCATATTTTCTCCCTCTCCCCGCGCCCTTTTCTAAGGCGCAATTTTTTTCGTTATATCGTAAATTTTACGGTAATCCAACCTTCCCGGAAATTTTTCGCTACCGGTATTCTGCGATTAACGCCGACGCGTTTGAAACTACCGTTTAAGCCTCAAACGCAATCGCTTTACGAAAACCTTCGTTAAATAACCCTCGTAAGCAAGTTATTTAACTATCCGTAGACGAATGACGCGCGTTATTCCGTCCAGACGGGCGCGCCCGAGGTAATATCCCAGTTCCCGACTTTCGTCGTCTTTTCTTTCATCTGTTCGTAGTTATCGTAACGGTAAGCGTTAGCCCAGTGATATACCGTCATATTCCCGCTTGCATACGCGTCGTTTTCTTTATACGGGTTAAGCGAAGTCGCGTTAAGTCCGACCTTTGCCCCCTCGGCTATATCCGCAAAATCGTTCGATGCGTATATCGTTGCGGCGGTGTGCTGCATTATCGGCAAAATTCTTCCGTTTTTGGTTGCCGGTTTTGCGATTAAATAAAAATTCTTAATCGAGTGTTTCATAAGATAACCCGCGTCGCCCGGACGATTATGATACCACGTCGTATAATCGCATTTGGCGAAAACGCCTACCGCCTGTCCGACGCCGCCCGTTGCCTGACCGTCAAAAGTATCGCCGTATTCGAGTATAAAA
>FR898458.1:2346-6949 GCA_000437515.1 Acidiphilium sp. CAG:727
TATTCGAGTATAAAATCGGTCAGGAATATATTGACGTAATCGGCGCAGCCGAAGAGTGAACAGAAAGATTTCCGGTTATAATCGTCGCTTCCGACGTCGGGAACGCTTATCGAAACGTACACGCCGTTCATATTGACGTTACTCGCTTTAAGCGCGAAAACCGTGCCTATCATACCTTGTTTATAGATATCGACGTTCGTAAACGCGACGTTTTTAACGATCGCGCCGTTCATCGAGCCGAAGAATCCGTAAGAATTGCCAGCGTGGAAGTTGTTTATTTTATGTCCGTTTCCGTCGAAAGTACCTGCAAAGCCCGTACCGTCGAGCATGGTAGTGCTACCTTTGCCCGAAAGCGAATAATACGGATAGAAAGTATCGTACATGGGATAAGCGCCCGTCGCGCCCGTTCTTCCGTCGCCGTTAATATCGAGGTTCGTCATATCGATATCGTTTTTAAGTACGACGTATCCCTCGATAGTCTTTTTCGTATCGGTCAATTGCATCGCAAGAAGATCTTCGGGGGTTTTAACGAACAAAGCGGCGATATTTGCGTTGAATTTATATCCGTATCTTCCGTTTTCTGCGGTTATAACGCCTGCAACGCCCGAACCTTTATTGCCTTTCGCGCCCGTTATCAAGCCGTTTACCACTTGAAGCGGCTCGCCGTTCTGAGTCGCGGAAATTATCCCGTCGGGGAAAAGTCTGTTAAAAAGATTTTCTCCGTCGATCGTTTCTACGTATCCTTTGAGAATGGAAAATTCGGTTTTCCCTTCGTATTCCGCGTACGGCACGGTTACGGAAATTTCAAACGATTGATTGAAATCGACGCCGTCGCCGCTCGTTACGTTAAGCGTGGTTTTCCCGCTTTTCAGGGCGATTATTTTGCCGCTTGCCGCGTCGTAGTCCGCTATGCCGGAATCTTCTACGGCAATCGAAATCGTTTTTTCTTCTCCGTTCACTTTAAGCGACGGATTGAGAATCTTTTCGTTATCGTAAGTTTCGCCTTCGAACTCGCCCGTAGTATACAACTCGATTTTTTCGGGCGCGACTTCGTCGTTGAAAAGAAGCGACACGTGGTCTATGACTTTAACCGTTATTTCTTTACTCATAAACGGCGATTGAAGATTTTTCCATTCGCCCGTTACGGTTACGATCGTTTCGCCTTTTTTAAGAGGCTTAAAAACTCCGTCTTCTACTTTACCTATTTCTTCGTCGGCGACGGTATAAGTTACCTTACCGCCGTCTACGGTTTTGCCGTTGAAACGGATCTCTCCGCCTACGCCGACTTCGTGCATAAGATCTACCGTAACGTTATCGTCTGCGTCCGTTTCTATCGACGGAAGGTTTCCGCCGAGCGTTACGCTCACGGCGCACGTCGCCGAAAGTTTTCCGTAAGCGGCGGTAATCGTCGCTTTGCCTACGTTTTCGGCGGTAACGTTACCCCACTCGTCAACGGTGGCAATCGATTCGTCCGAACTCTTCCAACTGCATTTTACCGAATTCTTGCCGTCGGTAGCCCTTATCGCGAGAACGTCGCCGAGAACGGCCTCTACGTCGTTTTCGTAAATTATCAGATCGGAAATTTCGGGGAGATTATCTTTACCGCCGCCATCGTTTGCCTTTTTGGCGCACGAACAAACAGCCAACGCAAGGCTCGACACGAAAATCGCAAACAATATACTTAATTTTTTCATTTTCGTCGTTCCTCCTTAAAATCCGTTTATGAAACTCGTTATATGTCCGACGCCCGTTTCCTGCGTGTTGGTGATACCCGTTACTTTAGCCGCTTCCCTGAATCTGTCTTTGAGTTCTTTCGAGTAAGACTGAGTGAGATTGCCGCCGTACATCGTGAGCATCATATACGCGGGGGAAAGCCATTCGGCGTCGATATGCCCTTTATAGAGTTGATATTTCTGCGGGTCGGAGTTTTTAATCGTATCGAGAGCGGCGTAGGCCTCGTCGTAGGCGTCGAGCCACGACTTAATCGTCCTGTACGGCCACATATCGGTGTCTTCGAGATTGGTCGTCCCGCTCAACAACGTGTGTCCGTTGTACATGGTTCTTACCACTCCGGCGCGAAGTCTTACGGCTTTATAGATCTCTTTCATATTTTCTGCGGCGGGTCCGAACATCGCGTCGATATATTTATTCGTATAATAGTCCTGACTGCGAGTTCCGTCCCATTCGAGTTTGCTGTCGAGATACGCCTTTAAGTTATGCCACGCGGTGGCGGTTCCTTTCTGCGTTATCTGCGACTGGTTGTACATGAGTTTTACGTTGTTGGCCGCGAAGAAAGTGAACGCGTCCGCGCCGTAGAAGTTCTGCGTTTCAACGGGATACATATAATGGCTGAACTTGGTCGAATACGTCCATAGGAAAATTTCGCCCGAAAGTTTGCCCCAGTTCTTGACGTTTACTCTGCCTTCGGTATTGCTGTCGGCGTATATCGAAGACTGATAGTCGAATGATTCGCTCGAAGCGAGGTATACGCTGACGCCGCCTCTTAATTTCATCTCTTCAAAGGTATCCGACGGAGCCTTTTCGGTATGCTGATAGGCGAAGAAAGTAAGCGTCGCGTTACTTCTTTGATACTTTTCGTCGAGAGTCGGCATTGCTTCGTCGATCTTTTTGCGAAGGTCGTTCATGAATATTATCGTGGAAGCCGCGTAAGTGCCGTATTTATTGTAATCGGCAACGCACGCGTCGCACGAACACGGCGGGAAGTTGTCCTGCTGCGTAAAGTTAAGTATACGGAGATCGGGGTACTGCTCGGCGTTGTACAATTTAAGCGTGGCAACCGCCTTATCGAGAGCGGCGTCGAGCATTTTTTCGTATTCCTCCGACCTTGCGCCCTCAGTATCCGTTCTTCCGCCGGCTGTATAACAAAGTTGATTTTTCGACGCGTTATACCAGTTCGGATGCGAAGAGGCGAATTGTTCGGGCGGCAACCAGTTAAGCGAGTTATGAACGTTACGCGCTTCGCTCGTCGGATCGCCCCCTACCGAGTGTATCGGGAAAGTTATATCTCCGTAAGTTCTCGGCGTACGGAAACGATATTTCCAGTCGCCCGTTACGAGTCCGTAATATCCGTTGGAACGGAATTCGAGATCGGGTATATCCGTTACGTCGAAGTTTTTAAGATTGATATTTTTGACGTTTCTGTCGATTTCGTAACAATCTTTATAATAAACGTCGAAGTTGAAGTATATTTCGAGAAAATCGTATACCGCGTACAACGCGCCGTATTCGCTTCCGCCGAAAAGATAGATATTTTTGCCTTTCGTTACTATTCTCGCCCCGTCTTCGGTCAAAGCCTTTTCGTCGACGGTTATGCCCGACTTTTCGAGAAGCGTAGTTTTGCCGAGCGATATATATCCCTGCTCGTCGTCTTTGTAATGACTTTCCGACACGGCGCGGAGTTCGACGCCCGTAGCCTCTTTGAAAAACTCCGTGAGTTCGGTTCTCGCTCTGTTGAGCGCTGCTCCGCGGTTATCGGGAAGCACTACCGCGTACGAGCATTTTCCGTTCCTGACGAAAGGCGTATCCGTATCCGTCGCGGTAAAGTCGTGAGTTCCGTTATATACGTCTTTTACGATATATTTCGCTTCGGGATCGTATTTGCCGGCGTCTTTATTATTCTTCGATGAACCGCAAGCGGTAAACGAGCATATTATCGCCGTAAGAAGCGACGTTGCGACAATCATTTGTTTTCTGTTCTTTTTCATATTCGTTACCCCTTACTTTTTCGTCGCGCCGAGTTTATACGAAGCGTAAGCGTAATTGCCCGCTTCGTCGATTACGTACACGTAAACCTCGTAATCGCCGGCTTCGGTTATCGTGAATTCTTCGAAGTTCTGATTGATTATCACGCCGTCTGCGGTATAGAGATAGGTTACCACCGTCAATTTGTCGGTTTTGCTGTAATTATCCGCGACCGTATACGTTTTGACTTTATACTTATACCCGACCTTTATTTTCTGAACGGTTTCTTTATTCGAGCCGTCTTTGAATTTAATCGTCGGCGCGACGTCGTCGGCGATTTCTACCATATAGGGCTGACGACCCGCATTGCCGCTCGCGTCTTTTGCGATATACCTTATAACGTATACGCCGTATTCGGAATATTCTACTTCGTAGTCTTTATCCGCAGGCGCGTTGTTGAGTACCGTTCCGTCTTTCGCCGTGAGATAATTTCCGCCGGGAGTTCTTATCGTAACCGTAAGGTTTTCTTTCGTAACGGGCGAAAGCGCGTCGCTCGCGACCGCGGCGTAGATTATATCTTTCGTACCTATGCCCGCGCTGCCTATATCTCTTCTCGCGTAGACGAGCGGCTCGGCGTCGTCGGTCGTGTTGCGGCTCATAAGTTGGTTCTGAACGCTCGAAACGTTCACCGCCGCATCGCCGCAGATACCCTCTAACCTGATTTTAAGCGACAGTTCCGACGAGGCGGAAATTCCGCTTACGGGAAGCGTAACCGTCTGCCCCGAACAGGCGTAGACGAATGCTCCGCTACCGACGTCGAAAGACAGTTCGCGGCTCGTATCGCCGCATATATCTTCGCGGAGCGTTTTAGCGTCGCCGCCGTTTAACGACACGTAATTCC
>FR898458.1:6956-9130 GCA_000437515.1 Acidiphilium sp. CAG:727
CGACACGTAATTCCGCGAGCCGACTTTATAAAACTTTATTACGTTCTCTTTGCCGCTGCGCTTATCGGTAAGTATCACGCTATACGCCGAGATATTCGCCTTATCGGCGGGTATCGTCCAGGAAAGCGAGAATACGGAGTACGCAAGCGGATTGATAAACGCAAGGGTGTTGTCGCCCGAACGTGCGTTAGACGCGAACCCGATATACGAATAATCTTTATTCGCCGTAAAATCTCCGACGAAGTATTTCGCAAGATCGATGGCCGAGCCGTACCCGACGTCCGCGATCTTTATCTCGTCGCTTAAAATTTCGGCGGTTTCGGCGACGTACTTAAACTGCACGGTCGAATTCCCGCTTATCGTAAACGAATCGGGGTCGGTAACTTTTACGAAGTTTCCGCCGTCGAACGAAACGTAAATATCGTGAGCGTAAAGTTTCGGTTCCGCGCCCTTGAATTCGTAGGCTTTAGCGACGGGCAGAGTGTACGCAAGACCCTTTATATAACAGTCGTCGAAAACCGGTTCGGTAATGAACGCTTTTTCTTCGTTCGCCGCGCAATTAACCGTATACGAATATTCGTAAGTTTTGAGTTTATCTTTGTATACGTATCTTATTACGTATTCGCCGACGGCGGTCGGAATAAACGAGCCGTCTTCAACGTTAAAGATTTTATCGCCGCATTCGGCGGTTATTTCTACGGTTACTTCGCCGTTAAGACTTTTCGCGACGTATTCAGGAAGTTCCGTTCTTACGCCCGCTTTCATTTCGTCTGTTTTTTCCACCGTTAAAGTAGCGGGGGCTTTTGCTACCGCGTTTACGCTTACCGTTGCCCTGCCGACGTTGCCGAAAGAGTCTTTCGCCGTATATTCGATCACGTATCTGCCGACCGTTTCGGGAATAAAACGATTATTTTTTACGAGCACCGAACTTTGCATATTCGAACCGTAGTTGAAGTAAACTTTCTTCGTTATATCTCCGACCGAATTCGGATCGTACGCAGTTGCGGGCAGTAATTCGAACTCGTCGCCGACCTTAACGAAATACTCGCCTTCTTTATCGATTACGACCGTAGGCGCGATTTCGTCTTCGTACCTGCCGTCGACGAGTCGTTCGCCCGTATAATCGCCTATCGACTCTATATGGAAGGTCGTAGAAGCGGTGTAGTTTTCGCTTGCGGTAATCGAAAGGTATACTTCGCCCGTCGTAAAGCCGGGGAATATCGCCCCGCCGCTTACTTCTTCGTTATACAGTTGGTTGATAAGGTGTCCGCCCGCCTTCTTTCCGCCGCCGTTATACCAGTTATAATATATATCGCCGCTTTCGGCGTTTATACTCCATGAAATTGCCTTTTTGTCGGTAGAACCGGTAACGGACATACCGAAGTCGCCGACGTATACGCCGTAAGGCGTGCCGTCAATGACGATCTCTTTTTTGCCGAATTTCGGAGGACAGTTTTCGTAAAGACCGAATTCGCCCTGACCCGTAGCGCGCGTCCTCGCATACGCGCCCTCGCCGTTAAGCGTGGAAATAAAATTGACTAAACTTACTGAAATACTCGGATCGTAGCAATCCGTAAGCGTAACTTCGATAATCCCGGCTTCGTAGACGACGTTTCTCGCCTGCAACGTTCCGTTATTTATCGCCGTTTTATTATTGTTGTTCCACGCCGCGTCGCCCTTCGCCTGCATTGCAGTCGAATACATGGTAATAACGTCCGTCAGGTTACCGCCCGACAAGTCGATCGGCGAAGAGAACGTGAATTTATCACCGGCGGCAAGAGTGAGTTTAAGCCCCTTTCCGCCGTAACGGTTAGCCGTAAGCCCGTCGGTATATTCCACCCCGGAGGCGGTAGAACCTACGCTCCATTTCTTTTCGGTAACGACGAACGGTTTTTTAGCCGAATATTTCCTTCCGTTTTCGGTAAGAGAATAAACCGCGAAATACTCACCCGTTTCGACGAGTTCCGTCGTTTTGCCGGAAAGGAATTTACCGTCGGGCGTGAGCGTTGCTTCGTAATTACCCGTTTTGATCTGCCCGTCGGCAAGTTTGATCTCCGCCGTAGCGGGAATTTCTATCTCGTCGCCGACGAAGTAATAATCGTTTATTTCCGCGGTTTCGACAGTCGCCGGTTCGGCGCGTACAGTCCCGGGCAGAGGCAGAAACGGCGGCGGGC
>FR898458.1:9159-13518 GCA_000437515.1 Acidiphilium sp. CAG:727
CCCAGAAGCGCGACGGCAAGCGTAAGACCTGCAATTTTAGCCGTGTGTTTTTTCGTCATGATATACCCCTTTTTTATTCTTTTATTCCGCCGAGCGTCATGCTGCCAATAAGTTTATTCTGTAACGCAAGGAACAGAATAATCATGGGAACGGCAAGTATCATACACGCCGATATAATAAGCGGAGTGGTTACCGGAACGTCCGAAGTCGTTTCGGGAGTATTGTTCGTCGAAAGAAGATATATGTAGTACGCAAGCGTCTGATGCGTAGGCATATACAACTCTATCGACGAGAAATCGTTCCAGAAGAAGATGAATTTGATAAGGAATACCGAACCGATCATTTTCGCCGCGAGCGGAAGATATATTCGCGCCATAACGACGAGTTGCGACGCGCCGTCGATTTCCGCGGCTTCGCTGTACGTATCGGGCATTCCTTTGAAGAGTTCGTAGAACACGAGAAAGTACATCCCCGTGAAATTGCAACGCTGGATAAAGTTGCCGTACCAGGTATCGTAAAGCCCTAAATTTCTCAGAAGTATGAGTTCGGACGGGTACGCGCCTATTATCGGCAAAGTCATTACGACGAGTACGACGATATAAACCGCCTTACTGAATTTGTAGGCGTACTTCGCGCACATATACGCCATTATCGCAGGTATTATCGCCTGCAAAAAGCCGTTACCCGCAGCGTACAGAACCGAACTCAAAAAGAGCGTAAAAAACGATTGTTGACGAGTGTGCGAAACGAGTTTCGAGCCCTGATAGAAACTCGTTTCCGCAACGTATCCGAAGCGGCTTATTACGTCCTTATAGTTTTTGAACTGAACGAGATATTTATAACTGCTTCTCGGATCGTCTTTACCCTTCCACGGCGCGTTGATTTTAGGCAAACCGAGTACGTTCATGGCAAAATCGTCCTGCGACTTGAACGAACTGACAAGCCCCCAGAAAAGCATAAATAACATTGAAAGCATATATGCGATTAAGACGGCGCACACTATGCCGACAACGATTTTTACCGCCGTACCGCTTATTTTCGGTCTTTTTTTAATAACCACGTTTCTCATTGCTCCGCCCCCTTCACGATAACGACGGTCCGAGTTTTTCCATAACTTTTCTCGTCACGAGAACTATGGGCAGCGTAATGACCGTAAGTATAAGACCGAGCGCCGACAACTGCGAATAAGTTACGTTGTTCGTCATCGGGTTATAGCGTAAATTGTTCGGATCCAGGCTCTTGATAAACAGGAAATAGCCGAAACTCGACATGTCGCCTGCGCTTATCGAGAAGAACGCAAACAGGTTAAGTTGGTGGGTGAATATACCCGTAAGCGAAATAACGACGAAGGTAGTAAACGTAGACCATATCATCGGAAGCGTAACGTACCGGAATTCCTGAAAAAGATTCGCTCCGTCAAGAGAAGCCGCCTCGACTATCGACTCGTCTATACCGCTCATCGTACCCGTAAACATCATTACGTTTACGCCGAACGAAATCCATATATTATAGAAGAGTATGGTAGCCATTCTCACGCTTTGCGGCGCGTCGACGTCCAGAAGTCCTCTTTCCGCGTGAAAAATCGCCTTGTAAACGTCGCCTGCCATATATTTGAAGAGCGTAACGAAAATTATGCTGGAAATAATCTGCGGCATAAAGAGCATTACCTTAAAGGCCTTCGACATAAAGAACTTCTTGTATATATAGAACGAAAACACGAGCGCGAGCGGCAAACCTATAAACAGTTCGCACGCTATCATTTTAACGGAGTTAAGTACCATTTTCTGACTAGAAAACAGAGTACCGAACGCTGCTTTGAAGTTCTCGAAAGCGGCAAACGACTTAACGTAACCCGTTCCGCCGCCCGCTGGAAGATCGTAACGCTGAAACGCAACTATTATCGAATTGAAATTAACGTACAGATAAAACACGCAGAACTGCGCTATCGGCAACGCCACGACGGCTATGTAAAAAAGTAATCTCTTCGTCTTTTTGGTCATACCCTTGTTGCGGGTCGTCTGTAAAACCGATTCCATTTTAATTACTGCTCTTGATTACCCAGGTAGAATGATTGAATTTGGTCGCGTTGAATATTTCCTGCGAGGTCTTGCCCGCGTAGATAGCCGCAAGGTAACTCGTATATTCCGAACCTATGCTCGGGTGCATAACCGGCGAAGAGAAGTGTATTTTAAGAGCGCTTAAATTAGACTTGATTTCCTGTACGGAAGATCCGTAGTAAAGGATATTAGACTTTCTCGAAAGGTTATACACGTCGCGCTGATAGCCCGAAAGCCTATTGAGTTCGGAAGAATCGAGTTCGTATTCGACGGGTCTGGTTATTCCGGTGCAAGCCGTGAATTTACGAAGTTCTTCGTCGCCGTAAAGGAATTTCAAAAATTCTTTGCACGCTTCTACGAGTTGCGTATTGTTTTTTATATTCGCGTTGATATACGCGTAAGCGATACCGTTATCGAGGAGAGTCGTTTTGTCGGCATCCTCATCACCGGCTTTTTCGGCTACGGAACCGTGTATCTCGACGGGAAGCCTCATAAAACGAACTTCGCGCGGAACTCCTTCCATAAGGTAGTCGTAAGTCGTAAAGTTCTTCGCATCGACCGATTCGTTGTACCAGTACGAACCGTCGATAAGGAAGGCTCTCGATTTATATTGCGCTCCGTCCATCGAACCTTCGATAAAGAGTTTCTGCGCCTGAATATGCGATACGCTCGTATTCGTCGCTTCTTCCGCTAAAAAGCCCTCTTTTTTCATTATTTCGACGAACGCCGTAGCGTAATATCTTGCCGCCGATTCGAACGCGAGATAACCCGTAGACGGAGTTACCCTTTTGACTTCCGTTATGGGTTTTTTGATATAGTCAATACCCTGAAAGAGATTTTCGCTCGAAAATCCCGTAACGACTTCGACGTCGCCGTCGAGCGAATATACGGTTTTGAGTTCGTCGTAACCCGCAAGCGAAGCCCATAGCCCTTCGACGAGGTAGTTACTGTTATACAAAATAGCACCGCTTACCGTAAACGCCGCGATCTTCGCGTCGTCTTTGATTTTCTGACTAAGTACGATGAGTTCTTCAAGCGAAGACGGAAGTCCGTCGTCTTCGGTACCCGTCTTACCGTCTGGTCCGCACGACTTGTTCGCCGCCGTCTTCGTTATCGTAATCGAGCCGTATTTATTGTTGACGACAGACCCATGCCCTTCTTTCGCTATATACCAGCCGTATTTATCGAAAGCGTCTTTATCGTAGATAAGACCGGGGAACCATTCGTAATGGGGAAGCGCGTAGTAATGTCCGTCGCCGCCTTTAAGCCCCTCTCTCGCGCCGGCATAAATTCGGCTTTCAAGCGTCTTACCGTTCGCGTCCTTTTCGGCCATAAGGTCGTCGAGTTGAATAATGCTTCCGCTTTGAGCGAGTTCGTAAACGTCGGAATAGCGTTCGTCGAAAATTATCTGATAACCCGAGGACGAAAGCGTTTTGCTGTTCGGTTGAGTTCCCGATATGCTTATATAAACGCCCTCTTTGCCCGTTTCGAACGACTTGGTCTTATTTTCGTTCTGGAATCTTTCCGCCGCTTCGTCGAGCCATTTCCTGCCGATACCGCCGGGGAAGTTCTGTACTTTGATAACGGTTGCGTTTTTCGCCCAATCGGGAAGTTTTTCGCCCGAGTTGTTATTTTTCTTCCCGCCGCAGGCAGCAGCGCCGAACAAGGTCGCGCCGCATAAAAGCAGCGCTGCTAATTTTTTGAATTTCATTTTTCCTCCTGTTAAGGGGATTCTCCGATCGTTTGACTAGAGAAACGGTACCCTTTCCTTTAATTTTATCGGTGTTATTTCCGGTTGCGTAAGTCAGTCGGCCGTATTAGCCCGAAAATGCGACGCAGAGCCGGCCGGCAACCGAAACGTCGTTATTTTTCGATAATTTTCGATAAAGATTTGCTTCGTTCGTACTTTTGCCGTACGGGCAAAGCCAAATCTGCCGAAAAGCGCGCGTACATCGCCGTTTAGGCGAAGTCCGTGCTATTCTTGACCTACACGGCATAATTTTAACATATTGAAATCGAAAAGTAAATAAATAAACTTAACCACTTACATTAACAAAACTAAACCATATTAAGCAATTACAGGTTACTATAAATGCCGTTCATCGCACGCGCCACAAAAACACTTTCGATAAAAATCCGGTTATCGCCGACGCTGCGACCATAATCCTTTTATAGCCCGCAAAAAGAACGTATAAAAAAAGAATAACCTCGTTCGTTTGAACGAGGTTATTCCTTAATTGAATGCGGCAACTACCTATCCTCCCGGTCAGTTGCCCGACAAGTACTTTCGGCGTAGCGAAGC
>FR898459.1 GCA_000437515.1 Acidiphilium sp. CAG:727
TAATATAATTTACGAACAAATTTACGATATGATTAAAGCCGGAACGCAAGAAAAAATCTTGCGTTCCGGCTTTTCCGTTTTTATATAAACTCCGAAATATCCCCCGGAAGGACAAAACCCGCGAACTTTAAGTTACCGTTATATGCGGGAACTTATTTGCGTTTGTAGACGGTAAGGTCGGAGCCGTCGTAATCTACGACTGCCGTATCGCCGGGGGCAAAATAGTTGCCGATAATTTTCTTGGCAAGCATCGTTTCTACCGTGCGTTGAATAAATCTCTTTAACGGTCTTGCGCCGTAAACGGGGTCGTAACCGTTATCGATAATATAATCTTTCGCCGTTGAAGTGATATCGAGTTCGATCTGCTGTTCTTCGAGCCGTTTTTTAAGCCCTTCGAGCATAAGATCGACTATCTTGCCGATTTCGGTCTTTTGCAGTGGTTTATAGAACACGATCTCGTCAAGACGGTTCAAAAATTCGGGTCTGAAACTCGATTTCAGAAGCCTCATCACTTCTTCTTTGGCTTCTTCTTTTATTTCGCCGTTTTCGTCGATACCGTCGAGTATGGCTGACGAACCGAGATTGGACGTCAGGATAATTACCGTATTCTTAAAATCTACCGTGCGCCCCTGCGAATCGGTTATACGACCGTCGTCGAGAACCTGCAAAAGCACGTTGAAAACGTCCGGGTGAGCCTTTTCGATTTCGTCGAACAATACTACCGAATAGGGTTTTCTTCTCACCGCT
The DNA here is from genome assembly GCA_000437515.1 of Acidiphilium sp. CAG:727. GTDB lineage: Bacteria > Bacillota > Clostridia > Christensenellales > Borkfalkiaceae > UBA10281. The sequence goes on from FR898459.1 coordinate 748, forward strand.
TCGGTAAGTTGTCCGCCGTCTTCGAAACCGACGTATCCCGGAGGAGCGCCGATAAGACGGGAAACCGAAAACTTTTCCATATATTCGCTCATATCGAGTCTGATCATATTCTTTTCGTCGTCGAAAAGAGTTTTTGCAAGCGTTTTCGCAAGTTCCGTTTTACCTACGCCCGTAGGTCCTAAAAACAGGAACGAACCCAGAGGTCTGGTCGGGTCCGCAATGCCCGCCCTTGCCCTTAAAATGGCTTCGGCGACGGCGCGGACGGCTTCGTCCTGACCGATTACCCGTTTGTGCAACACGTCTTCGAGAGAAAGGAGTTTTTCCCTTTCGCCCTGCATGAGTTTCGATACGGGAATACCCGTCCAGCGACACACGATTTTAGCGATGTCTTCTTCGGTAACTTTGTCGTGAAGCAAATCGTTATTTTCGTCGGAAGCGGCTTTTTCTTCGCTTTCGGCGAGTTGCTTTTTAAGTTCGGGCAGTTTTCCGTAACGGAGTTTCGCCGCTTTATCGAGGTCGTATTCTCTTTCGGCTTTTTCGGCTTCGCGGTTGACCGATTCGATCTCTTCGCGGAGTTTCTGCACTTTATTGATAGCGTCCTTTTCGGTCTGTAATTTAGCGTTCATCGCCGCGTATTTTTCCTTTAAGTCCGCTATCTCTTTTCTTAAACTTTCGAGCCTTGCGACCGAAAGTTTATCCGTTTCTTTTCTGAGCGAAGTTTCTTCTATTTCAAGCGTCATTATCTTACGCTTTACGTCTTCCATTTCGCCCGGCATAGAGTTCATTTCGGTCTTGATATTCGCGCACGCTTCGTCCACGAGGTCGATAGCCTTATCGGGCAGGAATCTGTCCGTAATGTATCTATCGGATAAAGTAGCGGCGGCTATCAGAGCGCCGTCCTGAATTTTAACGCCGTGATAGACTTCGTAACGCTCTTTAAGCCCTCTTAAAATCGTAATCGTATCTTCCACCGTGGGTTCGTTTACGATAACGGGCTGAAATCTACGCTCCAACGCGGGGTCTTTTTCGATATATTTACGATATTCGTCCAAGGTTGTCGCGCCGATACAGTGGAGTTCGCCCCTTGCAAGCATAGGTTTAAGCAGGTTGCCCGCGTCCATCGCGCCTTCGGTTTTACCCGCGCCGACTATCGTATGCAATTCGTCGATGAAAAGTATAATTTTGCCTTCGCTCTTCTTGACTTCGGAAAGTACGGCTTTAAGCCTTTCTTCGAACTCGCCGCGGTACTTCGCGCCCGCGACCAACGCGCCCATATCCAAAGAGAAAAGTTTTCTGTCTTTAAGGTTTTCGGGAACGTCGCCTTTCATTATTCTTATGGCAAGACCTTCGGCGATAGCGGTTTTACCTACGCCCGCTTCACCTATCAACACGGGGTTGTTTTTGGTTTTTCTCGAAAGAATACGAATGACGTTTCTTATCTCTTCGTCCCTGCCGATAACGGGGTCGAGTTTACCCGTCCTCGCCCTTTCGACGAGATCCTGACCGTATTTATTCAGCACGTCGTAAGTGTCTTCGGGGTTTTCGCTCGTAACTCTTACGTTGCCGCGGACTTCCGCCAACGCCTTCATATAGGCGTTTTTGTCCACGCCCGCCGATCCGAAAATCTTTCCGACTTCCGCGTTAGGCTTTTCTATAAGACCGTAGAAGAGATGTTCGACCGAAACGAACTCGTCTTTCATATCTTTAGCCTGTTTTTCGGCTTCGTCCAAAGCCTCGTTAAGGGCGGGAGTTATATATTCGCCGTTGCCGTTGGAAACTTTGACTATGCGGCTTATCGCCTCGTCGGTCAAACGTTCGATAACCGTCTTATTTACGCCGATTTTCGTAAGCAACTGCGGAATAAGTCCGCCGTCCTGACTTATTAAAGCGGCAAGCAGATGTTGCTGATCGATCTCCCTGTTGCCGTTTTCTCTCGCCAACCTCTGAGCGGCGTTCAACGCTTCTACGCTCTTGGCGGTCATGTTCTGCGTGTTCATAATATCACTTCCTTTTTAACTATATTTTTTGCGTATTCCGCTTCGACTTTCATGCGGGCGACTCTTTCGTCGCTCAAAGCGGAAAAGTATATACCGAGGTATTTATCGAAGTCCGCGACGTATTCGGCGATAGCCTCGCCCGCCTTTTCAACGGTCATGCCGTCGGGGCGGACGAACACCCTTACGAAACGCGCGCCGTCGTAGGCGTACGCCCTTTCTCCGATATATTTTTTTTCAATCGTTATGAAAAGCGAATAGAATCTTTCCATAATTTTAAGCAATTCGTCGCTCGTCGTGCGGAGGGATATTTTCAGTTGCCCCAACGCCCCCGAAGGAAACAATTCAATCGCATATCTGACGGTAGGATTATACCTGTACGAAAGCGCGCTTTGCACCGAAGCCATGCACTCCGACGCCTGATTGACGAACTTCAGAGCGGCGTAGTTACCGAGCATCTCTTCCATACGTCGGAAAACTCCGTTCATTTTCATTTCGACGGTTTCCTCCGCAAGGTAATGAGCAAGCACTCTGTCTACCATAACCGAACGACTTACGCCGTGTCCGGCAGCCAACTCGTCTATCTTTCCGATAAAATCGTCGCTTAAAAGTAAACTGTACACCGATTTTTTCATCTTCTCAATCTCACTTCCTTTTCTGCCTACATTCTACTACGCCGTTTTAATTTTGTCAAGCGTTTTAATAATTTTGTTTACAAATTTATAAAAATTTTTTACGGGGCCCGAACTCGTCGGATTTAACGTTTGACAATCGTAAGATTTTCTGTTATCATATCCGTCGTGATAATAATTCGTTGCCACCGGGTAACGCAAATGCTTTGGCGTTTGCAAAACGTGCCGTTAGGTCTTTGAAGGTACGTTTGGCAGGCGTTTTTTTATTTTTACGAGGTAATATTTATGAAAAAACTTTTCGGCGCGTTCAGATTACTCGACTACGTAATATGGTTTACTTCATTGGCGGTGATAACCGTATCGTTTTTTGCCACGAAAGGCTCGGAGTATCTGTCGCTCGCAGCGTCGCTTATCGGCGCGACGGCTCTTATATTTACGGCAAAGGGCAACCCCGTCGGTCAGGTCCTGATGATAGTTTTCGGGATAATCTACGCGATTATTTCATACGGTTTCGCTTATTACGGCGAAATGATTACTTATGCGGGAATGTCCGTGCCTATGGCGGTATTTTCGCTTATAAGTTGGCTTACCCATCCGTTTAACGGAAACCGCTCGCAGGTTAAAATCAACGACAAAATAAGCGGTAAAGAGATGATTTTCGCGTTTTGCTTAACCGCCGCCGTAACTTTCGCGTTCTACTTTATTTTATCGGCGCTCGGCACGGCAAGCATAGTAACGAGCACGGTTTCGGTCGCGACGAGTTTTATATCCGTTTATTTTACTTTCAGAAGAAGTCCGCTTCACAGTCTGTTTTACGCGAGCAACGATATAGTGTTGATTATATTATGGGCGTTCGCCTGCGCGAAAGACCCGTCGCAGATAGCGGTTATCGTCTGTTTTTGCGTATTTTTGTTAAACGACGTTTACGGTTATATAAATTGGATAAAGACCGCAAAGAAACAAAAAGTCGCCGCTATCGCCCCGCAACCTGCCGCCGAATAAATTCGGAAAGCAAACGGGCTGACGCGTTTTACAAAACGCGTCAGCCCGTATTTTTATAACCTTATATTATTTCGTTGAAAATCTTTACCGCGGTTTCGGCGTAAACCGTATCTTCTTTCGCCGTTCCGCCGCTTATGCCTATGCCGCCGATGACCTTACCGCCTGCGACGAGCGGCGCGCCGCCGCCTAAAAAGATAAGTCCGTCGCGGGTGTCAAGCCCTTCGAGCGAGCCGCCCGACCTGACTTCTTCGGCGAGTTTCGCCGTGCTCATCTTTATCGCAACCGAAGTATACGCCTTACGGTTGGCAACGTCGTAACTTACGAGAAAAGCGTCGTCCATAACTTCGGTAAGCACGGGGCGAGCCTTTTCGTCAACTATCGAAATAACGAGTTTATTGCCGTTTTTTTTCGCCTCTTCGGTCATCCGCCGCGAAAGTTCCCGCGCGAGCGAAAGAGTCATTTTTTTGTCGTTTTTCAAAGTCTTTACGACTTCTTCGACGATTTTTTCTATATCCATTTTAACCGCCTATCTGTCCTTTTAAGCCGTAAGAATTTACGACTTCCAAGAGTTCGTTCATCAGTTCTTTCGAAGGCGGCTCTATATCGCCCATCGAATATTCTCTGCCTATACCCGCGTATTTGTCGCTGCCTATTCTGTGATAAGGCAGTAAATGCATTTTCTTTACGCCTTTAAGCGACGACGCGAATTCCGCTATTCTGCCTATCTCTTCTTTCGTTGCGTTAAACGTAGGAATAACGGGAGTACGGATTATAAGTTCGCACATACCCGAATCGGCGATTTTTCTTGCGTTTTCGAGTATTCGTCCGTTGGGGCGGGTAGTAAATTCTTCGTGCTTTTTACTATCCGTATGCTTTATATCCATAAGATAAGTATCGAGATAAGGCAGATAACGGGATATTATCGAAAAATCAGCGAAACCCGTGGACTCCATAGCGGTGGTAAGTCCGCGTTCTTTCGCCGCGCGTAAAAGACCTACGGCGAAATCGGGTTGGCAAAGACTTTCTCCGCCCGAAAGCGTAAGCCCGCCGCCCGAACGCTTATAATACGCCCTGTCGCGTTCGACTTCGTCGATCACTTCTCCTACCGTAACGTCCCTGCCGACCGTTTTTGTTTTGCCGGCAAGCGTCATCTTCTGAATATCGAAAGTCTGCGATTCGGGGTTACAGCACCACCTGCAACGGAGCGGACAGCCTTTCAGGAAAACTATCGTTCTTATCCCCTTGCCGTCGTGTACCGAAAACCGCTGAATATCGAATATTCTGCCCTTTATCGAAAGGTAGTCTTCCATCAGAATCCCCCTTGCTCGGTACGATTGATGATGTCTTCCTGCAACGATCTGGAAAGCGTCGTAAACAAAGCCGAATAGCCCGCTACCCTTACGACGAGCGATTTATATTTTTCGGGGTGCTTTTGCGCGTCGCGGAGAGTTTCTCTCGAAACGACGTTGAACTGCATGTGCATGCCCTTGCGATCGAAAAATCCCTGCACGAGCGATACGAAGTTCTCAAGCCCGTTTCTGCCCGCGAGAGCCGTCGGATGGAATTTCATGTTGAACAGCGTGCCGTTGGAAGCGATAAGATGGTCGAGCGCGGAAACCGAATTGCACGAAGCCGTCGGTCCTTTGGTATCTCTGCCCGCCGCAGGCGAAACGCCGTCGGCAATCGGAGTATACGCAAGTCTTCCGTCGGGAGTCGCGCCCGTCTGCGCGCCGAGCGGAACGTTAGCCGAAACGGGATAAAGCCCCGCCTGATACCTTCCGCCCCTCGGATTGCGATATTTTTCTATTTCTTTGGTGTAAACGTAAGCCGCTTCGCGAGCCATAGCGTCTATTTCGCGATTGTCGTTACCGAATTTGGGGAGATCCTGTATATCGGTAAGCAACTTATCGTATCTGCGTTTTTCTTCTTCGGAACAATTATTCGTTTTAATCGCTCTATACACGGCTTTTACGTCTTCGTCGCCGAGCGTTTTACCCGCCGCCGCGAGTTCTTTGCACACGGTTACGGTGAGTTTTTCGGCGGCGTGATCGTCCATATCTTTGCCGTAGTTATGCTCGAGCGCCTCTTTTATTTCGGCAAGCGTATATTTGCCCGTGTCGAAAACGAGCGTCTTTACCGCCCACAAAGCGTCGGCCATATTGGCTATACCGAAACCCTGCGGCCCCGTGAAGTTATATACGGCGCCTCCCTCTTGTACGCTCTTGCCGCGTTTGATACAATTTTCAATCATACCCGAAAGGAACGGGAGCGGACATCTTTCGGCGTGAGCCACGTCGATAGCGTTGTCGGCGTTTACGAGCAGCGATACGAAATAATCAGACTGCGCTTTATACGCCGCGAAAAATTCGTCGAAACTCTTCATTTCGGCGACGTCGCCCGTCTGAATACCTACCCTTTCGCCCTTTTCGTAGCCGTTGGAAAAAACCATTTCGAGCGGACGAACCATATTGAAGAACGCCGCGTCGTGCCAGCCGTCGGTTTTGCCCGCTTTCTGCGGTTCGACGCAACCGATTATGTTATATTCTCTCGCGTCTTCCATGGTAAGACCCCTTGCCATCAACGCGGGTATTATTACTTCGTCGTTATAGTACGCCGGGAAACCTATGCCCGTGCGGGTGAGTTCGGCTGCGCGTATCAGAAAATCGTGCGGAGAACCGTTCCATACCCTTACCGAGAAGGACGGTTGCGGCAAAAAGACATGTTCGGTAGCCGTTATAGACATAAACGACAAGTCGTTGGTAACGTCTTCGCCCGCAGCGTTCTGACCGCCGGCGATCAGGTTCTGGAAAAGCGAATATCCCGCGAAACCCTCCGACGAATCTTTATCTCTGCACTTGTTGAGATCGTTGAGTTTAACCCATATACAGTCCATGAGTTCCTGCGCGAACTCTCTGGTCATGCCGCCCTCGCGGGATTTAAGGTAATACGGATACATATATTGATCGAATCTTCCGGGCGAAATGGAGTGTCCGCTCGATTCGACCTGCAAAAGCATCTGAATAAACCAGAAACTCTGGCACGCTTCGTAGAAATTCGTCGCGCCGTATTCCGGTACTCTGTCGCAGTTTTTTGCGATTAACAGAAGTTCGTTTTTGCGTTCGGCGTCGTTTTCTTTCGCCGCGAGTTCGGCAGCGAGTTTCGCGTATCTCTTCGCGTAGGCTATCACCGCTTCGTAAGACGTTACGAGCGCGGGTAAAAACGCGTGTTTTCTGCAATAGTTCGCGTCGCCGGGTTTCGTGATTTCGAGTTCGTCTTTGACTTCTTTTATAAGAGCCGAAAACCCGCCCGCGAGAATTTTGCCGTAGTCTACCGTAACGTGCCCTATTCCGTTATAGAAATAGTTGCCGGGGGTAAACATATTGTGCGCCATAGCCGTAAGCGTTTCTTTCGCCATATAAGACGTGGCGAGTTCGCTCGTGGTTTTGCCCTTCCAGTACTTGTATACTTCGTGAAGAATTTTCTTGTTTTCGTCAGAAATATAGAACGGGTCGGCGGCGCGCGTCGCGACCGTGTCGAATTCGTTTTCGAGCCACTCGAAAGAATATTCGGGGAACACCTGACATGAACGCGGCTGAACGGTTGCCGAACCGACGATAAGTTCCTTATCGCGGATGACGATAGGAATATTTTCGAGTATATGCTTAAAAGCCTTCGCCCTGCGAAGGATAATCGGCTCGCCCTCGGTCGCTTTGTACGACTCGGTTATAAGCACCGCCCTGTCGGATTCTATTTCCGGCATTTTGGCGTAAAGCGTGTCTTTCAAAAAATCTATTCTGTCGGATTTGGCTATTTTGCCCGAATAATATTGCGGCATATTCCCCTCCGTTAAAATCAAATTATCCGCTTTTTTCGCGGACTTTCGCCTTTTACTTTTTCATTATATATCATAAGCGTGGTTTTGTCAATGAATTTTTATTGTTTTTTGTTGTTTTTTATTAATTTCTTTGATTTATTGCCTTAAAACGCTATAAAAACAACAAAAATCAACTCAAAACAACATTTTTACTTATATGCGCGACATTAGATTGACAAAAAATTGCGAATAATGTATACTTAAAACCACTTATATCAAGCGAGGACGTTATGAAAAATGAAACCGTTTCCGCAGGCAACGCGGAAGTAAACGAAACGGGCGAAGTCAAAAAGGCGACCACGGCGTTTTATCCCGACGTCGCTTTCAACAAAAAAGAACGCAAAAAAACGGTAATGCTTTCGGCGCTGTTAATAGTTTTAATGGGCGGCATGGGCTTGACCATAATTTTAGGCGGAATACAAAACGGCGGCGGTTCGATGTCGTTTATTTCGGGCGCGCTTACGCTCGTCTGCCTTATATTTGCGATAAGCATGATACCCAACGCGTTCAAACAATACCCCACCAAGAACAAACCGCTTATAGAAGTAAAACCGCGTGAAATCGTAATCAACGGAACGGCGGTTAAAATAAGCGATATTTATCAGATGCGTTTAACGCTCACCGTAGACGCCACGGGCAAAAAGGACGAAATTCTGCAAACTCTCGAAGCGCTTGCCTCGAAAGAACCGCCCCGCCACACCACGGGCAATCTCGATTTTGCCGTAAAAGACGTAAAACCGGATAAGCCGAAAACACTTTACACGACGGTTGCCGACTCTTACGAGGCGTTGATTGCGGTATTCAGCGCGGGCGTAAAGCATTACGATATAGTTTACGCGGCTAAAAAGCAATCTATAAAATCGACCTACGACCTTATGAATTCCAGCGTTACCGTCGACGGAACGAAATTATCCGACCTCTCCAAAAAAGAACGCCGCAAACAATTATTCTGATATTTACTTAAACTAAACCCCGCCCGAGGAAACTTATGAAAAAGTTCTCTCGGGCGGGGTTTTAAGTTTATCTTTGAAAATCTCTTCAAAC
>FR898460.1:0-976 GCA_000437515.1 Acidiphilium sp. CAG:727
GTGTTTTGCAGAGCCTTGATTATTTCGAGAAGTATCGAAAACGGGCTGTCTTTCGTTTTGCCCGATACGATAAGCGGTATAAAAGGCAGAGCGATAATCGCCGCGGACGCGATAAATCCGTAGATAAACGCAGGCAGCATACCTTTCGTCTTTTTCGCGACGCTTAAAGGGAAGGTTTGTTGTTTCATTGTTTTTCTCCTATAAAATTTCTTACTTGACCGAGCCTGAACTACGGTCTGTATACTTTTACGCCGCCTTTTATAAGCGACAGATCAAAGTCTAAATTTTCGTACAACTCGCCGTCTATCTGAACGGTAGAGGGTTTGTCGAACTCTATTTTAACGTGATCTACGCGTTCCATTGTGGTGAAATCCTGTTCGAGAATTTTACCTTTCATAAGTTTTATAAACGCAAGAGGAATACGGCTTTTTTTAAGTTTGTTCGCAATGACGAAATCGAGTAAACCGTCGTCGATTACGGCTTTTGGACACATTCTTATTCCTCCGCCTATGCGGAAACCGTTGCCCACGCACGCAATCAAAGCCGTTTTATCTTCCTTTTCTTCTCCCTTTACTACTTTGAATTTATAGAATTGAAAATGAATAAGGCTTGATATAAGCGCGAATATATAGGCGATTTTACCCTTGAATACTCTGGCTTTGGCGTAGCGTTTCAACACGTCTACGTCTATGCCCGTGCCGATGGCGTTTATGCCGCGTACTCCGCCGCATACCATATAGTCGGTATCTTTGGCTTCGCCGTTTAAGATAATATCGACCGCTTTTTTTACGTCGGTCGGGATTTTCGCCGCGGCCACGAAATCGTTGCCCGTACCCGTCGGAATTATGCCCAGACGAACCGTCTCGGGGTTTATTCCGTTTAACACTTCGTTTACCGTGCCGTCGCCGCCGAGCGCGATTATATCGGTCGCGCCGTCGTCCGAAAGTTTTTTTGCTATCTCTATCGCTTCTTTCGC
>FR898460.1:1006-5154 GCA_000437515.1 Acidiphilium sp. CAG:727
CGTCGTGTAGTGCGCGGAAAATTCAACGTTTTTTTCTTCGAGTATTTTAATAACCTTCGCGGCTTTTTTCCTGGCTTTGCCCCTGCTTGCGTGGGGGTTGATTATCAAATCTATCATTCGTACTCCGTAAAAGGATTGCTTAGCGCATTATCCGAACGCGTTACATACTAAATGAACGCGTTATATACTAAATGTATTATATAATAAAGAGTCAAATTATGCAAACGAATTGGGCGCGAAAAGGCGGAAAAGTAAACTCAAAGTAAAATTTTCGTCAAAAAGTTTTCACACGGCGCCGATTATATTCGTTATCGTTCGTTTTACCGTTGACAAATTTCCGCCCCGCAGGTAAAATTATAGTGTAATTTTATCGTCGTTTTAGAAGAATGACGTATGTAATCGACGTATATATTTTCAAGCTTTATAGGAGAGAACATGAGCAAGATTTTCAAATGTTTCGTTTGCGGTTTACTCGGTATCGTTATAGGCGCGGGCGCGACCTTCGGCGCAATGGCGGCGGCGGTCTATTATTCCTACGGCAACGTAACCGTGTCGAGCGTTATCGGCGATAGCGGGTATAACGACGTTTTAGGCGATCTTAAAGACTTTTCGATAGACGAAATTCTCGGTCTTATTCAGAAAGGTCAGGCCAACCCCGAAAATTACACCTTCCGCGACCTCGAATTAAAGTACGGTTTCGATATGGTCGCGTTGATCAATAAGTTCGGCGGCGGAAACGACAAGATAATCGCCGACGACGGCAGCAACGCCAAATACGTCGAACAATTAAAAGACGTATCGCCGTTTACTCTGCTTAAAGGCGGCGACGGAGCGAAAAAGTTTTTGGATAATCTTCCGTTCGGAGCGGTGTTGAGTTTTATCCCGTCGTCTACGATGTTCGCCGAAAACGAAAGGGTGATCTTACGCAGATATTCCGTAGGGGAAATGTTCGAAAAAGACCCGATCACGGGCGAAACGGGTATAGCGGGCGCGCTCCGCGAAGTAAGGGTAGGCGGAGTGTTCCCGATACTTTTCGACTACGACGAAACTTCGGATACCTATAAGGTGAAAGAGGGCAAATATTCGGGACTTTCGCTTGTCGGCAATCTTAAATTCGGGCCGTTTATCGACGTCGCCACGGGTAAAAAAGACGTAACTTCGGTGCTCGGCGAAAGCGGTTTCTTTACGGATAAAACTCTCGGCGAATATCTCGAATTGCTCGGCGTTACCGACAAAAAAATCACCGGAAGAATAGACGCGGCTTTGTCCGGGCTTACGATTTCGGGACTCTTTAACAAAAATTACGAAACCGGCAAATACGAATTCGTTCTCGAAAACCTGCTTGGCAGCGTCAGCGTAGGCGGCGCGCTCGGTTACGTTTACGAAGACGGCGTCTGGTACAAAAATAAAGACAAAACCGAAACGGTCGAAGGGCTTATGGCGGTTATCGCTTCTTTCGACCTGACCAAAATCTACCGCGCGCTTAAAGGCGACGCCGGGGCGTGGGAAAAAATCCGCGAAATCGCGCTTTCGCTCGGCGACGCTTCTTTCGGAGATATTCTCGAAACGTTCGGATATAAGTATAACGGCGAAAAATGGCTTAATAAAGACGGTAAGGAACCCAAAGTCGGTATGCTCGTTGCCATGTCCGACGTCCGCGTGAGCGACTTGCTCGGCGGCAGGGACGAACTCGACGCGACCAAACTCCGTGTGAAAATCGCCGAAGAAGTAATGCTTCACTGCAAGGGTATGACCGTCGGCGACGGTTTCGGCGGGCTTCTGAAAGTTACTTACGACGAAGTGAAAAAGTCGTACGTATGGGCAGAAGGCTCGAACGCCGGCAAAGAAGTAAACGGCGCTCTTAACGGACTTCTCGAAACCCCGATAAACGATATAGCAAAGATCTTCGCGCAGGAAAAGATAGACGGCAAGCAGATCGAAAGAGTTTTGCTTTCGCTTACGGACGGTATAAAGATCGGCTACGTTTTAGGCGCGAACCGCGCGGACGACGGCAGTTGGACGAGTAGTCGGGGCGAGGCGATAGAATCGAAATATTATAAATTTTACGAAGTTACTCTCGATAAACTTATCGCGCCGTTCTTTGACGGGGCGGAGCCGTCGGTTATTTTCGATATATTTATAGACGCGCTCGGCGACGTACCGCTCGGCGAAGTGATAGGGTATACCAAAGACGGCGAAGAATGGAAAGACGGCGCAACCGCGATTACCGATCCGATTACGAAAAAGATATGCGATATAAATATCGGTAAGATACTTACGGGGAGCGTTAAATTCGACACGCTTCTCGACGACGTCAAACTCGGCGAAATGATGGGATGTACGTATTGCGACGGTGTCGATTGTTCTCTTTCGCACGCCCACGCAGAGGGCTGGTACGACAACGGCAAAAAGGTTGCGGGTATAACCGCCGTAATGGCAGGGGATACCGTTTCGGAAGTCAAAGACGGCACGTTTACGCAGAAATTGAACGACCTGACTTTGGAGGACGTGGTCGGCGAAGTTAAAGCCGACGATCCGTTATCCTTAATCGGGGGAACGACTAAACTCGGCGAAATATCTAATAAAATGAAAGATATTTCCAATGCGACGCTCGGTAAATTCAGACAGGTCGGACTAATAACCGCCAAAGAAGAACAACTTGACGACGCGTTCGGGAAAATATTGAAACTCATTGCCAACGATATTGCAAAGGGGGACGAAAACAGTCCGACGTACGAAGCGGGGCACGTATATCAGTTTTCCGAAGATATACGTACCGAAGCGGCGGCATATATAACGGTCGATACGACGACGGGAAACGTTACGTACAAGAATCGCGAATTCTGGAGCAACATGACGTTTACCCGGATGATGGAATGTGTGATTGTCGCTTTGAACTCGCTTGAAGTATAACTTTTATCCGTGATTTTTATCGACAAAACGCTTGACAAGTTATAAATAAATATATATAATACATTTACCGTTAGTTTCGGGTTGTATAATCTGCTGCGCCCGACTTTCGGTTACCTTGCTTACGGCGCATCCGTAAGCCGAATAAGTCCGGGAGGTAAAGATAATGAACAACTACGAAATGATCTACATTTTAGACGCGTCGATCAGCGATGAAGAGAAAGAGGCTTTGATTGCCAAATTCGAAGGCGTCGTTACTAAAAACGGCGGTGTAGTCGAAAAGATCGATAAGTGGGGAGTTAAAAAACTCGCTTACGCTATCGACTATAAGACGGAAGGTTATTACGTATATATGGCGTTTTCGGGCGACAGCAATCTTGTACAGGAAGTCAAGAGAGTCGTCGGTATTACTGAGCACGTTTTAAGACGTCTTATAACCAGAGTATAAAATCGGGAGAGAGTAACTAATGAATAAAGTTTATCTTATCGGGAATTTAACGAGAGACCCCGAAATGTCCGAAACTCCGAGCGGAGTACCTTTTTGCAGATTAGGTCTGGCGGTCAACAGACCGTACGCGGGCAGCGACGGGGAAAGAGCGACCGACTTCTTTAATATAACGGTTTGGCGTACTCACGCCGAAAACTGCGGCAGATACCTTAAAAAGGGCAGTAAAGTCGCGGTCGTAGGTTCGCTTCAGAACCGTTCTTACGAAGATAAAGACGGCAACAAGAGAACGGTTACCGACATAGTCGCAAGCGAAGTGGAATTCCTTTCCGTAAGAAATCAGGGCGAAGGTTCGTCGGACGATACGTCCCACGCCGCGCCGCGCGCCGTCGAAAGGCCTGCTCTTCAACAGGTTGACGACGACGAATTACCGTTTTAATTTAGTATAAAAGGAGTGTTCAAAATGGAAGAAAAGACTGTTGCGCCCGTAACCGAAGCGTCTGCTGCCGCTACCGCGCCCAGAAAGCCGATGAGGAAACCGGCAAGAAGAAAAGTTTGCGCTTTTTGCGTCGATAAAGCCGAAGCGATAGATTACAAAGACGTTAACAAACTCAAGAAGTTCGTTACCGAAAAGGGCAAAATTTTACCCCGTCGTATGACCGGCGTTTGCGCAAAGCATCAAAGAATGTTGTCTTCCGCAATAAAGAGGGCGCGTATCGCCGCTTTATTGCCGTTCAAAGGCGAATAAGAATAAAAAAGAATATTATTTCAAGCGGCTCGGCGAATTATCGCC
>FR898461.1:0-5915 GCA_000437515.1 Acidiphilium sp. CAG:727
TCAGCCGATATATTTGATTAACATTTCGGAAAGTTCGCCCGAAGTCGTCAATCCTACCGTCTTTTCTTTGAGTTCGCCGTTTACGAATATCATAAGCGTGGGTATGCTGACGATATTATAAGCCAAAGCGATTTTTTCGCTTTCGTCTACGTTGATTTTGACAATTTTTACTTTGCCGTTTACGCTCGGCGCAAATTCGCGCAAGACGTCGCCCTGCATTTTACAAGGCATACACCACGAAGCCCAGAAATCTACGAGAACGGGTTTGTCGCTTTTCAAAACTTCGGTTTCGAATTCGCTGTCGTTAATGTTTTTGATAAGTTCTTCCATAAGTATACTCCTTTGTAGTATTTTGAGCAATTTTTAAGAAATTAGTCGAAATAAGTCGACAATTCGTCTATTTTTACTTCGGTTTGCGTTCCGTCGGACATTCTCTTTACACGGCAGATTCCGCTTTCGAGTTCGTTGTCGCCGATAGTCGCGACGTTTTCCGCGCCGATTTTGTCGGCATACTTAAACTGAGCCTTAACGCCCCTGCCAGCGTGGTCGATTTCGACCTTTATGCCTTTATCGCGCAAATCGCCGGCAAGCGAAAACGCCTTTTCATAAGCCTTATCGCCCATCGTAGCGATATAGAGTTTTACGGGATTTTCTTGGGGAATCTCTACGCCCTGCGCTTCCATGAGCATAAGCAACCTCTCTATACCCATACCGAAGCCCATTCCGCAAGTGGGCGTTCCGCCGAGTTGCTCTATAAGGTCGTCGTACCTGCCGCCGCCGCAGACGGTCCCCTGCGAGCCGAGCGCGTCGGTTACGAATTCGAACACGGTCTTTGTGTAGTAATCGAGTCCGCGGACGATATAGGGATTGACTTCGTATCTGATCTCGGTTTCGTCGAGAAGTTTTTTAAGTCTTTCGAAGTGAGCGGAACAATCGTCGCAAAGATAATCCGTGATTTTGGGCGCGTCTTTACAGAGTTCTTTGCAGGTATCGACTTTACAGTCGAGTATGCGGAGCGGATTTTTATAATATCTCTCTCTGCAAGTAGGACAAAGTTTATCGAGTTTATCGGCAAAATATTCTTTCAAAGCGGCGTTATAAGCCTTCCTGCAAGTCTTGCACCCCATGCTGTTGATATAAAGTTTTACGCTCAAACCGAGTTTTTTAAGTACCGTATAGGCAAGTCGTAAAACTTCGGCGTCGGTATCCGNGGCAAGTCGTAAACCTTCGGCGTCGGTATCCGCGCCCGCGCCGCCGTAGACTTCCACACCGAATTGGTGATGTTCGCGAAGTCTGCCTTTCTGTGGATTTTCATAGCGGAAAACGGGGGTTATATAGTAAGTTTTAAGCGGCATTGCGGCGTTGAAAAGTCCGTTTTCGATAAAACTCCTCGCTACGCCCGCAGTGCCTTCGGGTTTTAAGGTGATACTTCTTTCGCCTTTATCCAAAAAAGTATACATCTCTTTATTTACTACGTCGGTGGTTTCTCCCACTCCGCGTAAAAATAATTCGGTATATTCGAATACGGGCGTGCGGATCTCGTTCAGACAATACAGATCCGCGATTTTTCTTACTGTATTTTCCACGTAATGCCATTTATAACTTTCGCTTGGCAATACGTCTTTCGTTCCTTTGGGTATGTTTATCATTTTTGCTCCGATTAGTTTTTTGCGTTATTGTTAAGTCCGCGATTTCCGGTAACGACGAAATTAAAGAATATATTTCGCGACGCTTTGTTTTTCGATTACGGCGGACAAATGCTCGTCTACGTAATTTCTGTCTATAGTAACTTTGGTAAGCGGAATGTCGTCGCCCGCGTTATACGAAACGTCCTCGACGAGATTTTCCATTACCGTATGCAGTCTTCTTGCGCCGATGTCTTCGCTCGTCGCGTTTATTTCGGCGGCGAGTTCGGCTATACGCTCTATCGCGTCGTCGGTAAAGCAAAGGTCTACGTTATCGACGGCGAGCAAGGTGGAATATTGCTTGATTATAGAGTTTTCGGTACTCGTTAAAATATTTACGAAATCTTCTCTGGTAAGGCTTTTGAGTTCGACTTTAATCGGAAATCTGCCTTGCAGTTCGGGAATTAAGTCTTCTACCGCGGAAACGTGGAACGCGCCTGCCGCGATGAAAAGGATATAATCGGTTTTTACTATACCGTACTTCGTGGTAACCGAGCACCCCTCGACTATAGGCAGAATATCGCGCTGAACGCCCTCTCTCGATACGTCCTGCCCGCCGCCCTGTTTGGCGCGGTTTGCGATTTTATCTATTTCGTCGATAAAGATGATTCCCTCTTCTTCGGCTCTTCTCACGCCCTCGGTTTTTACGGCGTCGTCGTCGATCAATTTGTCGCTCTCTTCGGCAATAATTATATTCATTGCTTCTTTGACGGAGATCTTTCTCTTTTTCTTGCGCTTGGGCATAAGATCGCCGAATATCGAGCCGAGAGAAATCTCGGCTTGCATACCGTTGAGTTCGAGCGGTCTTACGTCGTCGTTGACCTCGATTTCGATATTGAAATTATCGTACTTTCCGTCGCGAAGGTCGGTTAAAATTTGATTTTCCCAAACGTCTTTCGGAGTTTCGCCTTTTTTGTCGGCAAGCGCTTCGGTAAGGACTTTCATAATACGCTTTTCGGCGATTTTTCTAGCCCTTACGCTTACCGTGGCGAATTGTTCTTCTTTTACCATTCTTACGCTTGCTTCGACGAGATCTCTTATCATCGATTCCACGTCTCTTCCGACGTAGCCGACTTCGGTATATTTGGTCGCCTCAACCTTTATAAACGGCGCGCCGACGAGTTTCGCGAGCCTTCTCGCGATTTCTGTTTTGCCTACGCCCGTAGGACCTTTCATTATTATGTTCTTGGGCGTGATTTCGGCGCGTTGTTCTTCGGTTAATTTACTTCTTCTGTAACGGTTACGAAGCGCGATTGCCACAGCTCTTTTCGCATCGTTCTGACCGACGATATATTTATCGAGTTCTTTTACGGTCGCTCTCGGAGTTAAATTCATTTCTTTTCGCCTCCCACTGTTTCGCATCTGATGTTGTCGTTGGTGTAAACGCAGATTTTACTTGCGATTTTAAGCGCCTTCGTCGCTATTTCTTCCGCCGAATAATCGGTTTCGTCGTACAAGGCTCTTGCTGCCGCAAGCGCGTAATTTCCGCCGCTGCCGATAGCGCATACTCCGCCGTCGGGAGTCATCACTTCGCCCGTTCCGGAAAGAATGAGCAGGCTGTTCTCGTCGGCGCATATAAGCATCGCTTCGAGTTTTCTGCCGACCTGATCCCTTCGCCATTGTTCGGCGAGTTCGACCGCGCTTCTTTCAAGATTGCCCGCGTACTTATTGAGCATCGCTTCTAATCTTTCGCAGAGCGAAAACGCATCGGAAACGGTACCCGCAAAACCGGTTATGACTTTGCCGTTATATATTCTTCTTACCTTTACCGCGGTGCTTTTGAATACCACGCTTTCGCCCATGGTAACCTGTCCGTCCCCTGCGATGGCGGTGACTCCGTTTTTCTTTACGGCGCAAATGGTAGTGCCGTGAAATTCTATATTGCTCATAAACTCTCCTTTATCTCTTTAATCTTTTCTATCGCCCTTTCGGAAAGTAATCTCTTTTTATCGGCTTTCTTTTTAGGCTTGGTTAAAAGGGGTTTCAATATTCCGTAATTGGCGTTCATCGGTTGAAAATCGCCGTTCGGCGCGGCTACGTAATTCGCAAGCGCGCCTATTACCGTTTCGCTCGTTAATGCAAGCGGTTCTTTTCCGCAAAGTCTTCTGTCTAAATTTATCGCTGCGACGAGTCCGCTCGCCGTACTTTCGACGTAGCCTTCTACGCCCGTAATCTGCCCCGCGAAATACACGGTTGGGTGCTGCTTCATCGAAAAATCCGCGTTCAACACTTTCGGAGCGTTGATATACGTATTTTTATGCATTACCCCGTAGCGCAGAAACTCGGCGTTTTTAAGCGCGGGGAACATAGAGAAAACTCTCTTTTGCTCGGGAAACAGCAAATTGGTCTGAAACCCTACTATATTGTATCTTTCGCCGTTTTCGTCTTCTTTGCGAAGTTGCATACATGCATAAGGCCACCTTCCCGTTCGGGGATCGTCGAGCCCCGCTGGCTTTAACGGTCCGAAACGAAGGGTGTCTTCGCCACGCTCCGCCATGACTTCTACGGGCATGCAGCCTTCGAATACTTTCATATTCTCAAAGTCGTGAAGTTCGACGCGTTTTGCGGTTATCAACTCTTTATAAAACGCCTTATAACCCTCTTTATCTATCGGACAATTGATATAATCGCCCTTGCCCGCTTCGCCGTATCTATCGGCAATAAAGGCTTCGCTCATATCTATACTGTCGCCCGCCACTATCGGAGCGGCGGCCGCGGTAAAACCAAACCCCCCGCGGCGTCGTAAAAGTAAAACCCGTCGCCCGTGATGCTCCTTATAAATTCGCAAAGTTTAGGCGTGGTAAGCGGCCCCGTGGCGATAATCACGTTTTCGCTTAAATCGAATTTTTCGACTTCTTCGCTGATAAATTCTATATTCTTCCACGATTTCAAGCCTTCGGTTATAAGCCTTGAAAATTCGTTTCTGTCTACGGCGAGCGCCGCTCCTGCGGGAACTCTCGATTCGTCTGCGCACTTTATTACGAACGAGTCTAAAATTCGCATTTCTTCTTTAAGCGTTCCGCAGGCGTTGCCGTACGCGTCGTTGCTTTTGAGCGAATTGGAGCAGACGAGTTCGCCGTAATCCGCGCTTTTATGCGCGGGCGTATAAGCGTTCGGCTTTATATCTACGAATCTGACGTTATATCCCTTTTTCGCAAGGTAATAAGCCGCTTCGCTTCCCGCAAGTCCTCCGCCTACGACGGTAATCTTATCTTTCATCGGTCGGTTTTTTATCCTCTTTTTCGGGTTTAACTACGTAGCCGCATTCTTTCGACGAGCATTTTTTGGTCTTCCCGTCTTTGGCAAGCACCATATAACTGCCGCACTTGGGGCATCTTTCGCCGAGCGGCATATCCCAACTCATAAAGTTGCAATCGGGGTATCCCGAACAACCGTAGAATACTTTGCCTTTCTTGGAAACCATTTTCTGAGCCGGCTTTCCGCAGACCGGGCAAACACCCGCCTTTTCGGTCATACTCTTGGTTTCTTTACAATTTACGCATTGCAGATATTTGCCGTATTTGCCGGTTCTTACGACCATATCGCCGCCGCATTTTTCGCATTTTTCCGTCGAAACGGTCTGATCAAGCGATTTTATATTCTTGCACACCGGGTAATTGGAGCAGGCGAGAAACTTTCCGTACCTGCCGTTTTTATACACCATGGGCGCTCCGCACTTATCGCAGATTTCGTCCGAACTTTCGACGTCGAGCGATTCTATCGCCTTACATTTGGGGCAGACGAGATATTTGCCGTATCTGCCGCTGCGCTTAATCATATTCGCTTCGCCGCACTTTTTGCAGACGATATCGGTCTGCTCGTCGTCGTCGCTCGCGGCGACGTTGAGTTCTTCGAGGAAATGCGGATAGAAGCCTTCGAGTACGCTCTGCCAGGTATAGTCGCCGTTTTCGATTCCGTCGAGGCGATCTTCCATATTCGCCGTGAACGATACGTCCATTACGTCGGGGAAATATTTCACGAGTGTGTCTGTCATTTCGAACGCGACGGCGGCAGGCTTTAAGCACTTGCCTTCCTTTTGAGTGTATTTTCTCTTCTGAAGCGTAGAAATTATCGTGGCGTAAGTCGACGGACGACCTATTCCTTTTTCTTCCATAGCCTTGACGAGCGTCGCTTCGGTATATCTCGTCGGCGGTTTGGTAAATTTTTGCTCTTTTTTAACGTCGGATGCGGTAGCCGCGTCGCCTTTTTCGACTTCGGGTATAACGGCAG
>FR898461.1:6006-6744 GCA_000437515.1 Acidiphilium sp. CAG:727
GCTTCGTTCTGCCGCTTGCTTTATAGGTATATTCGCCCGCTTCCACCGCAACGGAAGTAACTCCGTATTCGGCCGCGCTCATCTGCGAAGCGACGAATCTCTCGTAGATAAGTTTATAGAGATTGTAGTGATTTCTGTCAAGGAAAGTCTTTGCCTTTTCGGGAGTAAGAGAGAGGTCGATCGGACGGATCGCTTCGTGCGCGTCCTGCGCGTTTTTCTTGGTTTTGAAATAATTCGGTTTTTCGGGTACGTATCCGTCGCCGTATTTTTCGGCTATATATGCCCTTGCAGCGTTCTGAGCGTCTTTCGATACCCTTACCGAGTCCGTTCTGATATACGTTACGAGCGCAACGTGTCCGTTTTCGGTTTCGACGCCCTCGTAAAGATGTTGCGCGACCTGCATGCAAACTGGTGACGACATATTGAGTTTTGAAGAGGCGTCCTGCTGCATGGTGGACGTGGTAAACGGCGCGGGCGCGGGACTTTTGGCAACCGACGTTTTTACGTCTTTAACGGTTACCGCCGAAGAAAGCGTAACTCTTTCTGCCTCGGCGGCTTCGGCTTCGCAGGTCGGCTTATACTTTTTGCCGTTCTTTTCGACGAGCAACGCGCGGAATTTCTTTCCGTTTACATTGAATTCCGCCGACACGAGCCAATATTCGGACGGTACGAACGCCTCGATTTCACGTTCTTTGTCCACTATGATACGGAGCGCAACCGATTGAACTCTGCCAGCCG
>FR898462.1:0-18028 GCA_000437515.1 Acidiphilium sp. CAG:727
TCGTCAGCGGCGATATTGCGTCCGCTATTGCTGGGTCAAGCGCGATTCAGCCCGTATTCAAGGCCGTCGTACGAAACGGAATAAGGCTCGTAGACGGGGCGTTCGTTAATTCGGTACCTGCCGACGTGGTTAAAAACCTCGGCGCTGATTACGTCGTATCGATAAATTTAAGCAGAGGGATAAGCGATAATTCGCATATCAAGCGTTTTCTCGACGGAATGTATCCCGAAAACGGCGTGCCCGTAATGATAAGAAACAGAGCGTGTTACGAATATTCAGACGTCGTGATCGAACCCGAACTTGGCGAATATCCGGCGTCTTCCATAAATAAATTTTACGAAATATACGCTGCGGGGTATGCTGCGGCGAAAGAGAAAACGGGCGAAATTAAAAAAGCACTCCGTGAAGCGAGATAATAAGATGAAAATTTTTCCGAGAGATAATTTATTCGGCGAGTTCGCCGTTCCTCCCGACAGATCTATAACGCACAGGGCTATAATGATCGGCGCGCTGGCAAAAGGTAAAACGACGATTATCAATCCCTTTATATGTCAGGACACGCAGAGTATGATTTCATGCGTAAAAAAACTCGGCGCGAAGGTATCCGTAAAAAAGGAATACATAGAGATTAAGAGCGCGAAAAAGAACGTTAAAATTCCCAAAATCGATTGCGGGAACAGCGCGACCGCAATGCGTTTCGTGTGTGGGGCGATCGCGGGGCTCGGCGGAGAAACGGTCCTCACGGGGAGTAAGTATCTTTGCCAGAAATCCATGCGCGAAATTAAAGAACCGCTTGAAAAAATGGGCGCGACGGTCGCTCTTACCGATTACGTATCGGCGCCGATACTCGTCGAAAGCGAAGGAGTAAGGTCGATCGATTACGAGATCGAAGACGGGAATTCGCAGGTCAAATCTTCTATAATCTTCTGCGCTCTTGCCGGCGGCGTAAGAGCGGTAATTCACGAGAAAACCCCGTCGAGAAATCATACCGAAATTCTTCTCAGAGAAATGGGCGCGGATATCGGCATCGGAAACGACGGTAAAACGATTGATTTTACCGCGAGCGAATTAAACGGTTGTAAGATTTTCGTAAGCAGGGATTTTACTTTTGCGACGCACTATCTGGCGCTCGGTCTTTTGCTCGGCAAAGTCGTATGCCACAACGTAAACGTAAATCCCACGAGGATTGCGCTTTTAGACGTGCTGAAACGTATGGGCGCGGATATAAGAGTCCACGAGAAAGGCGTTATCAGCGGCGAGAAAGTGGCGGATATAACCGCATATAAGAGTAACCTTCGCGCAACGCACGTTCTTAAAGAAGAAGCGGCGCGTATTATAGACGAATTGCCGTTATTGGCTTTCCTTATGGGGCTTGCGGAAGGAGAGAGCGTTATATCGGTAGGGAAACACGACGATGAAAAGAACGCTTGCTATTCGGGCGGAGTGTGCGTAAAAAATTATCTCGACGCAATCGGAGGCGCGGTAAGATCCGTAGGCGGAAAGTGCAGAAGATTCGTCGGCGGACTTATAATCGGTGGCGTCGATAAATACGTCGGCGGAACCGTAAGATCCGGAGGTTATTCGTTCGTGACCTCCGCGGGAGCGATTGCGTTAATTGCTTCGGCAGACGGCGGCGAGGTTGAAGAGGACGCGATAGAAGCCGATGCGAATAAGGCGTTTTTCGAAGAACTGAATAAAAATACGTTCGCAGTAGTTCGCAAACGAGGAGATCTTACCGACGTTGAACAGTATTATGCCGACGCGCTTAATATGACGGGACTTTTCTCTATGTCGGTTACCGCTATATATCCGCCCGAAGACAACTATAAAAAACTTATGTCCGAATTGAAAAACTATTCGGGATATTGCGTGTTTCCGCCGTATATCGGCGAATTGTCCAGAAGATTATATACTTTGCGGGGTTTTGCCAAACTTACTCACAGCGCAAACGTCGTATCTCAGAATTCCGGATATTTTACCGACGGTTTCGCATTCGTCGCCGCAATGAACAGAATAGGCGAAACGGTGTCCGGCAAGCGTATACTCGTACTCGGTTGCGGCGGGCTCGGGAAAGGTATAGCGACTGCTCTCGTTGCAAAAGGCGCTAAGGTAAATATATTCGACGTTGACGAAAAACAGGCCGGCGAATACGTAAAGCGCGCCAAGTTGAATGCTTTCGTGCTGCATAAAATCGAGGATACTACGAGATACGATTACGTGGTCAACACCGTTTACCGCAGGACTAAAATCAAAGACGGCGACAGAGATTCGGCGGCTTTCGGAAACAGTATCGCCGCAGTCGACGCAACCGTGCTCGGTACGTTTTCTCCTTTTATACAAGCGGCGAAAGAACATGGAGTAAGAGTAATCGTCAGCGCGGAAGAATTCGCGTTCATGCGCGCGTATTACGCCGCTTGCGCATATTCGGATAAAGAGGCGCACGAAGAAAAAGCTTTTTCGATGTTTGATATTTATAAAGCGGAGATGAGTCATGACGGAACGCGTTGACGCAAGAAAAAAAATAACGCCTTCGATTTCGGGGACGTATTTTTCTGTTCTCGTTTTTTGTTCGCTTGCAGTAAGCGTAATATTTTCTTTAATCGTACAATATTGCGGTCTTAAAAAAGACGGTTACGCGTATATGATACTTTCGTATACGTTAAATCCGTTGTCGACGATGATAATTACGGTCGTTTTTATAACTTGTCTTAAACTCGACGTAAGGCAATCGTTAAAAATTAAAAACGCCAAAGCAAAATATTATTTACTCGCTTTGCTCGCTCTGGCGGGTTGCTATATAGGGTTGTCGAGCGTAAACGGATATTTCAACGAATTTATTCAGAGGATTTCGGGAAAAGAGCCGCAAATTCCGCAAATATTGCCGTTTTCGCCGTTAAATTATTTCATTACCGTTTTTACGGTATGCGTTTTGCCCGCGATAGCCGAAGAGGCGGCGTTCAGAGGTATGATCGTCGGCGGACTCGACGGTTATAATCCGTTAATTTCCGCCGCTGTCACAGGTTTTGTTTTTTCGCTTTTTCACATGAATCCGGCCCAGACTCCTTATCAGTTTATTACGGGATTTGCTTTTTCTCTTTTATCGATTTGTTCGGAATCGTTGTATCCGACGCTTATAATTCATTTTCTGAACAACTTTATCACCGTGAATCTGTATTATTTCGGCGCGGGTTTTTCCGTCCCGCAACCGGTATCGATTCTGATGACGATAATCGGCGTTACGGCGTTCGCGGCGTTTGTCGTCATCACGGTATTCGACTGCAAAAGGAAAGAAAACGGTTACGATACGAAACAGGTGAAAATTCCGATTAAATTTGCATTACCGGGCATTGTAACGTGCGCCGTCGTATGGATTGTGAGCCTGATATGATAAAAATAAGACTCGTTGCCGTAGGTAAAGTAAAAGAAGAATATTATCGGAACGCTATCGACGAATATGCGAAGCGGCTCGGAGCGTTTTGCAAATTCGAGATAATCGAACTTAAAGAGGAAAATTTCAAAACCGCAGACGCAGCCGCGACAGATAAAATTCTGAGCGTAGAGGGCGGACGTATAAAAGACGCGTTAAGGGGGTACCCGATAGCGTTCGCAGTGGAAGGTAAAGAATTATCGTCCGAAAAATTTGCCGAAAAAATTAAATACCTCGTTGATTCGGGAGTGGGTGAAATAACGTTCGTAATAGGCGGATCTTACGGAATAAAGCAGGAAGTTAAGTCGCTTTGTAAAGAAAAAATATCGTTTTCTCAAATGACTTTTCCGCACACGCTGACGAGAGTTATCGCGTGCGAACAAATTTACAGGGCGTTTACGATAATAAACGGAAAGGAATATCATAAATGACCGAAGCCGAAAAATTTATGAAAATCGCTCTGAAAGAAGCGAAAAAAGCCGAACTTAAAGAGGAAGTCCCCATAGGTTGCGTAATAACCCTCGGCGGAAAAGTTTTTGCGAAAGCGCATAATTTAAGGCAAACGAAAAGACTTGCAACCGCTCACGCCGAAATCCTCGCTATAGAAAAGGCGTGCCGAAAACTCGGCGACTGGCGACTCGACGATGCGGATATGTACGTGACGCTGGAGCCGTGCGCCATGTGCGCGGGGGCGATAGCGAATGCGAGAATAAAAAAAGTTTATTTCGGGGCGTACGAAAAAAAGGGCGGAGGAGCGGTAAGTAAATTCAATATACTTTCCGAAAGCGGGCTTAATCATGTTACCGACTGCGAAGGCGGGGTGCTCGAAGAGCAATGTTCGTCGCTTCTCAAAGATTTTTTCAGATCCCGCCGTAACGGTTGTCCTAAAAATTCAGACAATTTGCAATAAAAAATTTATATCGGCTGCAAAACGCTTGATTTAATCGGACAAGACTTATATAATTAAGAAGTTAATTAGGCTACTAACGTAGCAATGCGGAGGAAGCAATGATCACACATAGCACAGAGATAAAACTTTTCGCGGGTAATTCGAACAGGGCGTTGGCCGAAGCGATTGCCAAAGAACTTAAAATTTCGCTCAGCGACGTCGAAGTAGGACATTTTTCCGACGGCGAAACCAGCGTTCATTTAAGTGAAACCGTCCGTGGCAGAGACGTTTTCATAATTCAGTCCACCTGTTCGCCCGTAAACGAAAACCTTATGGAATTACTCATAATGATCGACGCCGCCCGTCGCGCGTCGGCGGGAAGAATAACCGCGGTTATTCCTTATTTCGGATACGCAAGACAAGACAGAAAGGCTCGTTCGCGCGATCCCATCACCGCCAAACTCGTTGCGGACATCATTACTTCCGCAGGCGCGGACAGGGTCCTTACAATGGATCTTCACGCCGCCCAGATTCAAGGATTTTTCGATATTCCCGTAGACCACCTTTTAGGCGGGCCGATCCTGTATAAACACTTCAAAAAAATGGTCGATGACGATTTTATGGTCGTTTCTCCCGACGTCGGCTCCGTTTCAAGAGCGAGAAACGTTGCGACTAAATTGAATTGCCCTATGGCGATAGTGGATAAGAGAAGACCGAAAGCAAATCAAATCGAAGTTATGAACGTAATCGGCGACGTGAAAGGCAAGAGATGCCTTATAGTCGACGATATGATCGATACCGCAGGAACTATATGTCAGGGCGCGGAGGCGCTTTTCAACAACGGCGCGAAAGAAATCTACGCTTGCTGTTCTCACGCGGTATTGAGCGGTCCCGCGATCGAGCGCATAAAGGCGTCGCATATCTCCAAACTCGTCGTACTCGACACGATTCCGCTTCCCGAAGAGAAGAAAATCGATAAAATATCCGTTTTATCCGTTGCAAAACTCTTCGCTACCGCAATCGAAAATATTTATCTCGACAAGAAGATGTCCGAGATATACGACGACTAATCTGTATGATAATAACAAGACCGCGGAGGCACGCCTCCGCGGTCTTATAAACGAAAAAACACGGAGCGCGAATTATGTATATCGTAGCAGGGCTCGGTAATCCCGGAGCCGAATATTCCCGGAATTTACACAATCTCGGATTTATGACGATAGATAAACTTGCCGAAAAGTACGGCGTAAAATTCGAAAAGAGCGGCTTTTCCGCCAAATATTCGATTATTAACGTCAACGGCGTAAAGGTTATGTTTATCAAGCCGCAGACTTTTATGAATTTAAGCGGCGTGGCGCTCAGGGCAGCCGCTTCGTATTATAAAGTTCCGACAGGGAATATAATCGTCGCTTACGACGACGTCGATATTCCGATCGGATCCGTCAGAATACGCCAAAGCGGTTCGGCGGGTACTCACAACGGGATGAGAAGTATAGTAAGCGAACTCGGTTCTACGGAGTTTCCGCGCGTCAGAATCGGAATAAAGCCCGACAGACACGTCGAGTTGATAAATTACGTTTTGTCCGACGTACGCGCCGAAGACGCTTCGGATTTTGATTCGGCGATTACCGCCGCGGCAGACGCTATCGACGAATTTATAAAAGGGGTTCCCGTCGAAAAAATAATGTGCAGTCACAACGTTACCAAAAAAAATGCTTAAAGATTACCTGACACCGGAAAATTTAGGCGGCGAACTCGCCGAAATCGGGCAGAATATCCGCGGAGGGATTCCTTCCGCGGTTTTCGGCGTTAATTTTGCGGAAAAGTGTCTTATTGCGTCATCGGTAGGCTTGCCGGTCTTGTATATAGTCAAAGACGGTTTATACGGAGTAAAAATCGCCGAAGAGTTGACTGCGTTGTCCGGAGAACGGACGGTTTATCTGCCCGCAAAAGACGACGTTTTATTGTATAAATCCGCATTTGACAGAACGTCTTTATTTGCAAGATTGAATGCTTTATACGAGATAAAAAACGGGGCGAGGTTCGTCGTTACCACGTTTCAGTCTTTACTTCAATTGTTTCCGCGTGATATTCCGACGATTAAAATAAGAAAAAACGAAGTCTACGACATCGGCGGGATAGTAAACAAACTAGTCAAATTCGGTTACAGAAGAGAAGAATTTGCCGACGACAGGGCAACTTTCGCGCTGCGCGGCGATATACTCGAAATAAATCCCGTAAACGGAGAATATTCGTACCGCGTGGATTTTTTCGGCGACGAAGTGGAAAGCGTCTTCAGGTTCTACGGAGAAGACAGGGAAAATAAGACCGCCGTTACGGAATTCGAGATTATCGCCGCCACCGACGTGATCGTCGGCGACGACGAAGTCGAAGATGTTAAACAAACGTTAAGACAATCGCTTTCCAAGTTCGGTACTCTTTCGGTGAGGGACGACGCGCGGAAAATCGTGAACGATCTCGAAGAAAAACTGGACGGCGGCGTTCCGTGCGGAGAACTGCAATTCGTCATGCCGATCTTAAAAAGCGTTACCGACGATTTCACTACCTATATGCCGACGGATACGCTCGTCGTATACGACGAAAGTAAAATGCTCGTCGACGGTATAACGGCAACGTTGAAAGATCATTCGGAAAGACTGCTTACTTTGGGCAGGGCGGGTAAAATTTTCGATTTTTCCGCAAGGCAGTTAAGCGATTGCCGGAAATTGATTAAAAGACTTAATTCGTTCAGGGAAGTCGCGTTTCAGAATATCACCACGACGATAAATTTTTTTAACCCGCTAAAAACGTATTCGCTCAGATGTTCGCCGGTTGCCAGATATACCGCCGATTTCGAAGCAATATATGACGACGTAAAAAACTGGAAGTTTGGCGGGTATAAAGTTATTATTTGTTGCGGAAACGACAAAAGGGCGGATTCTTTAAGCGATGAATTATACGCCCGCGGTTGTATGTGCGTGCGGGGCGATAACGCCGAAGCGAGAAACGGAGTAGCCGTCGTTACGTCGTACTTTTTGCCGAGCGGTCTTATTTATCACTCTGCAAAACTCGTACTTATAGGTACGGGCGATTTGTATATCGCAACTAAAGAAAATAAACGGATAAAACGAAAACGCGGCGATTTGTTTCAGGCTCCGGAAGTCGGCGATTACGCCGTACACGAAGTACACGGCATAGGTTACGTAAAAGGCGTAAAAAGAATTACGACGCAGGAAGGCAGTAAAGATTACGTAGCGGTCGAATATCTCGGCGGAGATACGCTGTACGTCGGCGTAGATCAGATGGATAAACTTACCAAGTATATGGGCGGCGGAGAAAAACCCAGGCTTAACCGTATAGGCGGTAAGGAATTCGAGCGTATAAAAGAGCGAGTCAAGGCTTCTATCTCCGAAATGACGATAGACCTTAAAAAACTCTATAAAGCGAGAAAAGAAAAGAAAGGTTTTGCGTTTTCGGCAGACGACGCTTTTTCGGAAGAATTCGACGAGGCTTTCGAATTTGAGCCGACCGAAGATCAAATTCAGTCAGTCGCCGAAATCAAAGCGGATATGGAAAGCGAAAAGGTTATGGACAGACTGCTTTGCGGCGACGTCGGATTCGGGAAAACGGAAGTTGCGTTCAGGGCGGCTTTCAAGGCTATAGCCGACGGCAAGCAGGTTGCGCTCGTTTGTCCTACGACGATTCTTTGCGAACAGCATTATCGGGCTGCAAAAAAAAGATTTGAAAATTTCGGAGTAAGAATAGAATCGCTTAATCGTTTCAAAACTTCCGCGCAACAAAAGAAAATAATAACGGATTTGGCGGACGGGCTGATAAGTTTCGTTATCGGTACTCACAGATTATTCGGTTCCGACGTAAAATTTCATGATTTGGGACTGCTCGTACTCGACGAAGAGCAACGATTCGGCGTCGAACATAAAGAAAAACTGAAACTCCTTAAAGAAAACGTAGATACGCTCACGATGACTGCAACGCCTATACCGAGGACGCTTCACATGTCACTTGCGGGCATCAGAGATATAAGCGTTATAAATACGCCTCCGAATATAAGAATTCCCGTACAGACATACGTCGTCGAAGAGAGCGACGCGCTTTTCAAAGACGCAATAACGCGCGAACTGGCAAGAGAAGGTCAGGTTCTGGTGATGCACAACCGGGTAGAAACAATCTATAAACTTGCCGATAAATTAAAGACGATCGTTCCCGAAGCGAAAATAATAGTTGCGCACGGACAAATGGATGCTAAAACGCTGGAAGACAGCGTGATGAAATTTTACGACGGCGATTACAACGTTCTGGTCGCCACGACTATTATCGAAAACGGTATTGATTTGCCGAGGGCAAACACAATCATAGTTACCGACAGCGATAAACTCGGCTTGTCTACGCTTTATCAATTGAAAGGCAGGGTGGGCAGAAGCAACGTAATGGCTCACGCTTATTTTACTTTCGACAGAGATAAAGTTATGTCGGAGGCGGCCTATAAAAGACTTTCGGCGTTGACCGAGTTCACCGAAATGGGAAGCGGATACAAAATCGCCATGCGGGACCTCGAAATAAGGGGCGCGGGCAACGTAATGGGTAAAGAGCAGCACGGACACATGGACAAAGTCGGTTATGAACTTTACAATAAATTGCTCACAGAAAGTCTCGGCGAAACTAAAAAAGAGTCGGACGTCGAACTTGACGTCAATATGGACGCGTATATCCCCGAAGATTATATTTCGACGTCTTCTTCCCGGATGGATTGTTATAAGCAGATAGCCGAAATAACTGCGGACGAAGACGACGAAAGAGTTACTCGTTCTCTCGAAGAGTATTACGGAAAGATTCCCCGCGAGGTGAGAAATTTGATTCTGATAGCCAAACTTAAGGCGGCGGCCAAAAAACGCGGCGCAGTCAAGGTCGCGGTCGGTTCGAAAAAGTCTTACGTGGAACTGGCGGACATATCGTGTCTGCAAAACGCCGGTTTAATGGACGAGTTGCTCAGGCGCAAGGATAAAATATCGTTTGAATTTTCCGCAACCCCCGTTATTGATTTTTCAAAATCCGGAAGTTCGGCAGAAGATACGGCGAAATATATGCTTGAAACCCTTAAATAAATCCGTATAGAATAAAAAAAACGAAAAATTTTAACTCAACCGTTGCAAAAGTCTTGCATTGATCGGAATTATTTAGTATAATAAGTAGCACAGCAAACCATTACTATGACTTATTATGTCAACAGGAGATTCCTATGAAGAAACTTACGTTGAAACTCGTTACCGTAATCACCGCCGTCGCTCTCGCGATGGGAACGTTGGTGGGTTGCGGGCTTTTCGAAGTCAATACCGACAGAGATATGGCTCAGAAAGTCGCTACGGTCTGTATCGATAAAAACGAGGTCGACACAGACGTTATTTATAAAAGAGATATGGTGGCGGGGTATTACTCCTACGGTTATTATTACGTCAACAACTACGGTTACACCAAAGCAAAGACTTACGAGATGATTCTCGATAATCTTATAAGCAACTCTATCGTCGTTCAGAACGCGAAGAAATACCTTGCAACCGACGGCGAGTATTCGAACGAAGATTTGACGCTTTTGAAAAACGAAGGCGTACTCGCTCTTCTGGCAAAAGAATCCGAAATATCTGCGTTCAACGCTAAAACGAAGTTAAAAGTCGGAAGCGCGGAGTATTACGAGGCACTTAATTCGTACGTATTCGATTTATATAACGGTAAGCCGGTTACGGCAAAAGACGCTCCTTTCAGATTCGTATCTGCGACGAGCGCGCTTAATGCGGTATACACCGCTGTCGCCGCCGTAAATTCGCTCGTCGATTCGTTTATGGACGATACTACCGACGATACTCATAGTCACGACTCGATTTCTTACGACGTGAGATCGACTCCTACTATCAAACAGGACGATACCGACGAAAGAATTAAGGTAAAAACGATATTCCTCGATTCGACCGATAAAAAAGCAGAAAAAATCAAGGCTTACAAAAAAGGCATCGCCAGATTGGAAGAATTGGGGCTTGTAGAAAGCGGTACTACGATTTCCACGGCAAACAAATACGTAATCTTATCGATCCCTTATTTCCGCGACACTATCGAAAGTTCGATCAATTCGAAAATCGTTGAAAATTATCAGGATAAAATCGAAGAAGCCGAAGTTGCCAAAATAAACGGCGCTCTCGACGATCTTTATACGCAATACGATAATCTCCGTAAAAATCAGGAGGCTCAGCTTAACGGTTCCACGATAACCGATCTCGAAACCAAACTCGGATCCGTATCCGAAGACAATTTCGTTATTTACAACAATTGCGTCGGTTACGCTTACGTTTCGCATATTCTTATCGGTTATACCGACGAACAAAAGGAAATCGCCAACGACAACAAGAAAGTAGTGGAATATTACAATAAGGCGAATAACACCGATTTGGCGGTAACTGCCGAAAACGTGCAGAAAGCGGTAGACTACTTCGTGGAAAAGAATATAGTCGCGAAAGATCTTCGTGAAACGTGGGTTAAGTCCGGTTACGGAATCTATAACGCGGACGGGTCCTATTCGTTCAAGAACAAATACGTTTACGACACCGAAAACGACGAATACACCGTCAACGGTAACACGGTTAAACTTTCCGATTATATCGGAAGCGTAGGAGTTCCGTATTATCACGCGGAAGATGAAGACGACGACGGCAACAAAGTTATCTCGCTTCGTTTTAACAACGTCGTCCCGACCGAATTTAATTACGACGGTTTCCGCGAACTGGCAAAGCAGGTTCTGGGGGTTTCCGACGCGTTATCGATCAACGGAACCGGAAAGGTAACTTCCTTTAATAACGACGTATACGAAAGAGTCGAAGACTTAAAGTACGCTTTCTCGACGGACACGGGTAACTTAGGTAAATATCTCGGCTATTTGTATAGTCCGTACACGTCCGAAAGTCAATACGTCAAGGCGTTCTCGAAAGCCTGTAAGGATATTGTTGCCGAGGGTAAGGGCGCGTACAAAATGTTTGCTTCGCAAGAGTACGGTCTTCACATCGTGCTTTGCACCGAACTTGCCAACGAATACGGTCAATACGACAGCGCAGCCGCATTTATAGCCGCTTTGGCAGATGAAACAAGTTTTGCGGCGAGATTCAAGAAGGCTAACGAAGACCTTGCCAAATCACAGGCCGTAAATTCGCTTGCCACCAAACTTACGAACGAAGCGAAGAACAACGGAACGAAAGTTAAAAGATATAAAGACGCTTACAAAGATCTTGTAAAATAACGTGAATATTTCCCGTCGAAGGCTTTCGGCGGGAAATTTATAAAATTTTTGTAATTTAACTTAAAAACGGTTGACGATATTGTTTTTAAGTGATATAATATGCTGGCAAAGTAGAAGTTGACCCTTCTCACCGTAAGATTTATCGAAACGGCGTATAGTAATTCTTTTGATTATATAAGGTATTATCGGGGTCGCTACGTTTGCGACCTCGTTTTTTATGCGAGTTAAAATTTAACGGGAAGGTAAACGACTATTAAAGAGCAAACTCAAATCAACTACGATATAAAAGATCGCGAAGTCCGCCTCATCGGCGCAGACGGAAGCCAACTCGGCATCGTTTCTTCTGCGGAAGCGTTAAGGCTTGCCGAGGAACAAAATCTCGATCTTGTAAAAATTGCCGCGCAGGCAAATCCGCCGGTGTGCAAGATTATGGATTATGGCAAATATCGATTCGAAATGCTCAAAAAACAAAAGGAAGCCAGAAAAAACCAGAAAACCGTCGAACTTAAAGAAATCTGGTTATCAATGACTATCGACGTCGGCGACCTCAACGTTAAAGCCCGTCAGGCTCAAAAGTTTTTAGCCGGCGGCAACAAGGTAAAGGTTTCAATCAGGATGAGAGGCAGACAAAACGCTCACTCCAATCTCGGTGTGGACGTTATGAACAGGTTTTACGCACTCGTCGGTGACGATGCGGTTATGGAAAAAAGACCTATGTTCGAAGGCAGGAACATTCTTATGATCCTTGCGCCATCGAAATCCAACTGACATACAAAAAATAAGGAGAGTACTATTATGCCAAAAATGAAATCGCACAGCGGTGCAAAAAAACGTTTCAAAATCACCGGTACGGGCAAAGTTAAGAGATACAGCCAGAATAAGAGCCATATCCTTAGTAAAAAGTCCACCAAGAGAAAGAGAAGATTAAGAACCGGTACTTACGTATCTTCCACTCAGGAAAAGACCGTAAAGAATCTTATTCCTTACAAAGCGTAATTATAAAGGAGAAAGGATATGCGTATTAAAAGAGGCGTGAACGCCGTTAAAAAACGTAGAAAAATAATGAGACTTGCCAAAGGTTACTTTGGCGCGAAGAGTAAACTTTACAGAGTTGCAAGACAAGCCGTTATGAAGTCGCAAGCGTACGCTTACGTCGGCAGAAAGGCTAAAAAGAGAGATTTCCGTAAACTTTGGATCGCAAGAATCAACGCGGGCTGCCGCGCTAACGGTATGTCTTACAGTACTTTTATGCACGGACTTAAAGTTGCGGGTATCAACCTTAACAGAAAGGTCCTTGCGGATATGGCCGTAAACGATGCGGCAGGATTTACCGCTCTTACCGCTACCGCGAAAGCAAATATCAATAAGTGATTATACGGTCGCTTTTATAAGGCGGCTGCTTCGTAAGGGTCGTGAAAAGCGTAATCGTCCGACGATGCGCCTTGCATAGACCCTTTTTCATTTTTTATGGTTATTACGTCGAAAACAAACAAAACTGTTGCCTTCGTCGCTTCGTTGAAAAATAAAAAGGCAAGACGGGAACATTCCGCATACGTCGTAGAAGGGAAAAAAATGGTTGCCGAGGCGTTTGCAGCAGGTAAACGAGTAAAACTCGTGATGGTTGCCGAATCGGTCGAGAACGAGATGTCGTTTCCGATCGAGCATATCACGGTAAGCGACGCGGTGTTCAGGTACGTCAGCGACGAGGTTACGCCGCAAGGCGTTCTGGCTGTTCTGAGTATCGAAAAAAAGACGATAACCAAGGCAGACGGCGTCTGCGTTTTACTTGACGGCATATCCGACCCCGGTAATTTAGGTACTATTTTCAGAACCGTTGCGGCAGTCGGAGTAAAAAAAATATATCTCGTAAATTGTTGCGATCCATATTCCCCCAAAACGGTAAGATCGTCGATGAGCGGTATATATCACGTTGAGTTTTACGAGTGTACTTACGAAGAGTCGTTTGCCGCGCTTTCCGGCGTAAAAGTTTTTGCCGCCGATATGGGAGGCAGTAATATTTTCGAAATAAATCCGCCCGACGATTATTGCGTCGTTATAGGTAACGAAGCGAACGGTATAAGCGAAGAGATAGAAAAAAGAGCCGACGGTATTATAGGGATTCCTATGAGCAAGACTTCCGAAAGCCTTAACGCGGCGGTATCGTTGAGCGTTAACGCGGCGGTATCGTTGGCGATCACCTTGTATACGCTTACCGTAGGTAAGGGCAAATCTTTGATAAAATAAGGAGAGTATACTATGTCAGGACATAGCAAATGGGCAAATATCAAAAATAAAAAAGCAAAGACCGACGCGGTTAAAGGCAGAATATTCACTAAAATAGGAAGAGAGTTGGCCGTTGCGGCAAAGGGTAACCCCGACCCGTATACCAATAGCAAACTTGCCGACGTTATCGCAAAAGCGAAAGCGGCGAATATGCCTAACGACAATATTAAAAGAAGTATAGCCAAAGTGGCGGGTGAACTCGGCAACGTCAATTACGAAACTCTGACTTACGAAGGTTACGGCGTTGGCGGAAGCGCCGTTATAGTATCTACGCTTACGGATAACAAAAACAGAACGGGCGGCGACGTCAGACATATTTTCTCGAAATTCGGCGGGAATATGGGTACGACGGGCTCCGTCGGATATATGTTTGATAACAAGGGCGTAATTGTCGTTGAGAGAACGGTAGAAATGACGGAAGACGGCGTAATGGAAGACGCTTTGGAGGCGGGAGCCGAGGACGTTATAACCTGCGACGATTCTTTTGAAATCAGGACTGCTCCGTCGGATTTTTCGTCGGTCAGAAAGTATCTCGAGGGCAAAAATTACACTTTCCTCGAAGCGGAAGTCGCAATGATTCCCAACGACAAAGTTACTTTGGACGAACATCAGGAAGAAACTTTCAGAAAAATGCTTGACGCTTTCGAAGAGAACGACGACGTTCAGGACGTATATCATAACGTCGATCTTCCGGACGACGAAGAAGAATAAATTATCGGCGAATAGTTCGGAATAAACGAAGCATATTACTAATATCAACGAAATTTCCGTAAACCTGAAATTTAACGAGAGTTATCGGATTCGGTTTGGATAAACGGATTTCGTTGTGTAATATATGCTTTGCTTATCTCAACTAAAGAATTACGGTTGAACCGAAGGGCTCTGCCGTTTATAAGCAGAGCCTTTGCGGAGAAGAGTCGATTTTCGACTTCTTCTCCGTTTTTCACAAAAACGTAATTTTTCAATCATACACGCATAAAGAAATTTGGCTACAATTTGACCTAATATTTGTAAAGTATAGAGGGAGTATATGAAAAGGAGTATCAAGTCGATATTTTGCATCGTTTTTGCGGTCGCTATTTCGTTATTTTCGATCGGTTGCGATATGTCGATCTCGGTTGACGGAGACGGCAATATCGTACCTGCAACAAAAGACGTAAATATTAACGTGAAATACAGTAATCAGAAATCCGAAGCCACGGATCCGGTTACCGTGATAAAGTCTGTACGTTCGACAGTAGTGGAAATTTACGTTCCGGTATCTTCTACCGAGCAGTCGAGCGGTAGCGGCGTGGTCGTCGGGATTGACGAAACTACGGGTTACGCGTTGGTAGTTACGTGTCACCACGTAATAGAGGGCGGCGAAACTTTTCAGATTAAATCGCTGGACGGTACCACATTTTCGCGCGTCGAACTCGTTGGTTCCGATCCCGTTTCGGACGTAGGAGTTCTTATCATCAAGGACGATAATGCGGCGTCTAAGGTGGGAGGTTTCGTCGGATTTTATACGGGCGAACTTGACGTCGGTACGTCGGTTCTGGCGATCGGTAATCCGCTCGGTTATCTCGGCGGAACTGTTACGCAGGGCATAGTAAGTGCGGTGGACAGAAACGTCAGCGTAGAAGGGAAAACCATGAATTTGATTCAGACCGACGCGGCAATAAACGAAGGGAATTCCGGCGGAGGACTTTTCGACGCCAGGACGGGTATGTTGCTTGGTATAGTCAACGCGGGATACAAACCTTCTGCCGCTCAAGGTTTAAGTTTTGCGATCTCGGCGTCAACCGTGCTTGAAAAATTTGACGCGCTCGTCAAAACCGCAAACGAAACGGGTTCCTTCGGTTATATCGAAGGTAATTTCGATCTCGGCGTCGAATTTGCCGTAGGTGCAGAAAGAGTGAGTTCGGGCAATTACCAGAATTATTGCGTGGTGATAAAATCGCTTGATAAATACGGTCTTTTCAAAAAAGGAAGTTTGCAGGCGGGCGACGTGATCAGGTCTATAAAAGTAACCAAAAAATCGGACGGTAAGACGTACGAATTCAACATAGGCGCTTTATCCGTCGGAATTGTGAATGAAACGATTTCGGAACTTGAAAAGTTCCTGCAAGAAAAGGTGAGTATGGGTGACACCGTGGCTGTGTACGGAAGACGTTACAACGAAAACCCGGGCGGGACGACGATAAGCGTTCAGAATATCGAATGTTCGATTGAAGTGTGTAACTACGTTTACGGAAAAAAGAATTAAAATATTATCCGCGGGGACGTTAATATATTCGATTCGTATCGAAGACGGCGTTCTCGCTTTATTTTTACTTGACTAAAAAACGAAAATATATTAAAATAATCGTATATATTGTTTGGTGTTATTTATGGTTGTGTTAGGCATCGATCCGGGTCTTGCGACTTTGGGGTGGGGAGTGTTAAAAAACGATCGCGGCAGGTTTGAAACGATCGATTACGGAGTGGTTTTAACTCCGAAAGAGGAAAGTCTGCCCGTAAGACTCGCTATGCTCGAAGAGGGCGTAAACAAACTAATCGATAAATATCATCCCGACGAAATCGCTCTCGAAGAGTTGTTCTTTAATAATAATATCACTACGGGTATCAACGTCGCGCAGGCCAGAGGGGTAATTCTTCTCACTTGCGTTAAAAAATGCGGCAGATTGTACGAGTACACGCCTCTTCAGATAAAGCAAGCGTTAACCGGCTACGGAAGGGCAGATAAAAAACAAATGCAGATAATGGTAAAAACGCTTCTTCGGCTCGATAATATTCCAAAACCGGACGACGCCGCAGACGCGCTTGCCGTTGCGCTTACGCATTGTCAGACGAGCAGATTCAGTTCTTCGTTCGGTATAAGGTAAAAATTATGATAGCATACGTAAAAGGTAAAGTAATAGATGAATTCGACGGCGGCGTCGTGCTCGAAAACAACGGTATCGGTTACGAGATATTATGTTCGGCAACGGCTGCAGCCAAACTTTCGGCAAATAAAGAAGGCGCGGTTTATACTTATTTTCAACTGCGCGACGACGGCGTAAGTCTTTACGGCTTCGACAACAAAGCCGAAAAGGCTATGTTTATAAAACTTATCTCCGTTTCGGGGGTCGGACCAAAACTCGGAATCGGAGTTCTTTCCGGAATGAATTTAACCGATCTTGCGACCGCCATCGCAACTTCGGACGTTAAAACTCTTTCGAGAATAAAAGGACTTGGCAAAAAGACTGCCGAAAGGATCGTGCTTGAATTACGTGAAAAAATCGGCGCAGATGAAGACGGCGTGATAACGTCGTCGCCCGCCGGGGCGGCTAATACCGCGTTGTCTTCCGAAGACGAAGACGCGGTTATCGCGCTTATCGGATTGGGGTTTTCTTCTGCCGACTCGCGTAAGGCGGTGCAAAAAGCAAGGGAAGCGGGAGCGCAAACCGCGCAGGAAGTTATTTCCGCGGCGTTACGCTCCATGTGATTATACGAGGACTAAATTATGTTTGAAAGCGACGAAAGTCTGATCGTCAGCACGAAAACCGAATACGACGAAGTCGAGAATTTATTGCGGCCGAAGTCTATGGAAGGCTATATCGGGCAGGAAAAGGCGAAAACGAATTTATCCGTCTTTATGCGGGCGGCTAAACTTCGCGGAGAACCGCTCGATCACGTCTTGCTTTACGGACCTCCGGGGCTCGGCAAAACGACGTTGGCGCACATTATCGCAGGCGAAATGGGCGTACAAATTAAAGTTACTTCGGGCCCTTCGATCGAAAAATCGGGCGACCTTGCGGCAATACTTACCAACTTGAACGAAGGCGACGTATTGTTTATCGACGAAATTCACAGGCTGAACCATAACGTAGAAGAAATTTTATATCCCGCTATGGAAGACTATTCTCTGGATATAATTCTCGGTAAGGGGCCGTCTGCCCGCTCGGTGCAAATCCCGCTCAAAAAATTCACTTTGGTCGGAGCGACTACGCGGGCGGGAATGTTGAGTTCGCCGCTTCGCGACAGATTCGGCGTAATTTGCAGACTCGAAACTTATACGACTGCCGAACTTGCCGAAATAGTCACGCGGAGCGCGAGGACGCTCGGCACCGAAATCGAAAGGGGCGCGGCGGAAGAAATCGCGAGAAGA
>FR898462.1:18038-44812 GCA_000437515.1 Acidiphilium sp. CAG:727
GCGAGAAGAAGCAGAGGAACACCGCGTATCGCAAACAGGTTGTTAAAGCGAGTAAGAGATTTTTCGTCCGTTATGGAACACGACGAAATTTCGGTCGCCGACGCGAAGCACGCTCTCGATATGCTTGAAATCGACGAACTCGGTCTTGATAATATCGATATAAGATTATTGACTTCTATGATCGATAAATTCGGCGGAGGTCCCGTGGGATTAGACACGTTATCCGCAACCGTAAACGAAGACTCGAATACTATTGAAGACGTTTACGAGCCGTATCTTCTGCAACTCGGCTTTATAGCAAGAAGTCCGCGCGGAAGAATGGCTACCGATCTTGCGTACGCGCATCTCGGCAGAAAAACGCCCGACCGAAACGCAGGGCAGTCGTCGATTTTCGACGGGGAGAAATACGGTGAAAACAAGTGATTTTTACTACGACTTACCCGAGGAACTTATAGCGCAGACTCCCGCCGAACCGAGGGATTCGTCAAGATTGTTGGTTTACGATAGGGCGACGGATAAAGTCGAACATAAAGTATTCAGAGATTTGGGCGATTATCTTAAAAAGGGCGATTTGCTCGTCGTAAATACGACGAAAGTATATCCCGCAAGATTATTCGCTTATACGGCGCACGGCGGAAAAGTCGAAATCTTACTGCTTAAAAGAATAAACTTAACCGACTGGGAATGTCTTGTAAAACCCGGTAAAAAGTGTCGCGAAGGAACGATTCTCGTCATAAACGAGGAACTGTCGGTAGAAATCGTATCTAAAACCGAAGACGGCGGCAGGATAATTTCTTTTCGCTTCGACGGGGTTTTTGAAGATATATTGTCGCGGGTAGGAGAAATGCCGCTACCCCCGTATATTCACGAGAAACTTAAAGATAAAGACAGGTATCAGACTGTATATTGCAAACAGGAAGGTTCGGCAGCCGCTCCCACGGCGGGGCCTTACTTTTTTTTTAAGGGTTTTGAAGGGGCTTCATTTTACTTTAAGGCTTATAGACGAGTTAAAACGGAAAGGCGTCGAATTTGCCGAGGTTAATCTTCACGTCGGTTTAGGTACGTTTCGTCCGGTAAAGGTCGAAAACGCCGAAGAACACAAAATGCACGTTGAGTACTGCGAGATTTCCGAAGAGAACGCAGAGAAAATAAATAAAGCGAAAGCAGAAGGTCGCAGAGTGATAGCGGTAGGAACGACGAGCGTCAGGACGCTTGAAAGTTTCGCTTCCGCAGACGGGCAAGTAAAGGCGGGATCTATGGATACGGATATTTTTATATATCCTCCTTACGCGTTCAAGTGCGTAGATGCGATGATAACGAATTTCCACCTGCCCGAAAGTACGCTCGTAATGCTTGTCGGCGCGTTCGTAGGTAAAGATAAAATACTCGAATTATATAACCTTGCCGTTAAAGAAAAATACAGATTCTTTTCTTTCGGCGACGCTTGTTTGTTTTTGTAAAACGCGTCGCTTCGGATAAAAGCAACACGGATGAATATGGAAAAATTTTACTTCGAAACGATAAAACAAGATAGCGAAACGGGAGCAAGAGCGGGGGTACTGCATACTCCGCACGGCGATATAGAAACACCCGTATATATGCCCGTCGGTACGCAGGCTACCGTTAAAGGCGTATACCCGCGCGATTTGAAAGAAGCGGGGTCGCAAATTATATTGGCGAACACTTATCATTTGTTTATGCGCCCTGGCGACGAGATCGTTAAAAGCGCCGGCGGACTGCATAAATTTATGAACTGGGATAAACCGATTCTTACCGACAGCGGCGGATTTCAGGTTTTTTCGCTTGCAAAACTCAACGATATTAAAGACGAAGGCGTTACCTTTTCGAGTAACGTAGACGGAAGCAAACATTTCGTTACTCCCGAAAAGGCTATCGATATCGAAAACAACCTCGGCGCGGATATAATAATGGCGTTCGATCAATGCAGCGAATACGGCGCAAGTTATGAAAAAAGCAAAACGGCGATGTATAGAACGCTTAATTGGCTCGACAGGTGCTACAATCATCATAAAAACGAAAATCAGGCGTTGTTTCCGATAGTGCAGGGTAACGTATTCAAAGATTTGAGGGCGACTTCGCTTAAAGAAACCGTTCCTTACGCGAAATACGGTATCGGCATAGGTGGTCTTTCCGTGGGCGAGCCGAAAGAACTTATGTACGACGTTATGGACTCTATGTTGCCGAATTATCCGACGAATGTTCCGCGTTATCTTATGGGCGTAGGCAGCCCCGACTGTCTTTTGGAAGGCGTAATGCGCGGGATAGATATGTTTGATTGCGTACTTGCAACCCGCATAGCGAGAAACGGCACCGCGATGACTTCGCGCGGCAAAGTGGTCGTAAGAAACGGAAAGTATAAAGAGGATTTTACTCCGCTCGACCCCGAATGTGATTGTTATTGCTGCAAAAACTATACGAAAGCGTACCTTCGCCACGTGATAAACGTCAACGAGATGATGGGCGGAATGCTTTTGAGTTTGCATAATATTACGTTTCTGCATAATTTGATGAAAGGTATAAGAAAGTCGATTTTAGGCGGCTATTTCAAAGATTTTCGCAAGGAATTTTACGAAAAATACGGCGAATAGTGTTATTTTGACAAAATTTTCGGAAAACTGCGATAATTAACTTGCAATTATGCGAAAAATCGTATATTATTTATTCACTTAATATCAAGGAGAGGACTAATGTTTTTATTTAATTTACTTGCCGACGCCACGGGAAGCGGCGGCGATACGAATACAAATACAAATACGACGGCTCAGAACGGTTGTCTGGGTATGCCGAGTTGGGTTATGTACGTTATTCTCGGCGTAATTCTCGTCGCATGGATCGTTTTCAGTTACTTTACCAACAAGAAAAGAAGAGAGAAAGCGGAAGCCGAAACCGCTAAGCGTAACGCCATCAAACCCGGATTTAAGGTTACGACCATCGGCGGTATCGTCGGTACCGTCGTCGAAGTCGACGAAGAGAACAACACCTTCGTTTTGCAAACGGGCAACGACGAACATCCTTCGCTTCTGACTTTCGATAAACTTGCGATTTACAATTCCGCAGATCCCGACGAGGGCAAAGAAGAACCCGCCGAAGGCGAACGGACAGATGCCGCGTCCGACGACGAAGTGTTCCCCGAACACTCTGAAAGTGATGCAGCAACGGAAGATAAACCAGCAGAAGAGAAAACGGAAGAACAGAATCCCGCGGAAACCATTGACGGTAAAGACGCGGAATAATAAAACCGAATAAAAAATAAAACCTTCGCATAAGTTATCGTGCGGAGGTTTTTTTATGCAAAAAAGTTTTTTTATGCAGGTGGCGAAAGGGGTGATTTTCGGGGTTGCTTTTATTCTTGCCGGCGTTTTGTTGTTCGCTTTTATCGTGGAAGTCGCTTCATTAAGCGATAAAGTGATAAAACCGATAAACCAGGTAATTAAACTTATGGCGATTTTCGGCGGCTGCGCCGTTGCGATAAGGGGTGAAAAAGGTTTTCTGAAGGGTGGAATCATAGGGCTTGCGGTAACGATAATATCTTACGTTCTGTTCGGTATAATCGGAGGAACTTTCGGTTCTTTCGCGGTTATTTTGACAGACGCTCTTTGCGGTATGGTGATGGGCGTTATTTCGGGCGTGATCAGCGTGAATATTCCGCGCAAGGCGTAATTGCGCTTTATAAAATGAAAATCAGGTAAATTTTATCAAATTTCGATTGATATTTATTTGACTTATACTCTCGTTTAGTTATATAATAATTAAGTGTAAAACTGCGTAGGGGCGTATTGTACCTATTACGCGGGACAAGACTAAATGCTAACCATGCAGGAGGCAAGAATGAGTAAGGTCAAATCGATAATTATACTTATCGTTACGGCGTTAGTCGTCGGGTTCTTCGGCTTTGCGTGTTTCGTTTCGGGACCTGTTCCGAACAGCGTTAAAGACTACAAGTCTGTTTTCGGCTCGATAAGCAAAGGCATAGATCTCGCCGGCGGGTATTACGCCGTATTGGAACCTAACGGTAAGGCTGACATTTCGGACGGCGAAATGAGCAGTATAATGGATACTATCCGCAAAAGATTGAGCGATAACGGTTTTACCGAAGCGTCGGTCGAAAAACAAAATTCGACCTCTATAAGAGTAGAAATTCCCGAAGTAAAAAATCCCGAAGACGTTCTTAAATACGTAGGGAGCCAGGGTAAACTCGAATTCAGAGATTCCTCGGGTACGGTTTGGCTTACGGGTAAAGACGTAAAAAAGGCAGGGACGGGTTACGACGAAAACGGCAATCCTGCGGTAACTCTCGAATTTACCGCCGACGGTCAGAAAAAGTTCAAAGACGCTACCGCCCACGTTTCGTCGAGTTCGGATAAAAAGTTGTATATTTACCTCGGCGACGAACAGGTTTCCGCCCCTACGTGCGAAAGCGAAATTAACAGTAAAACCGCGCAGATTCAATTAAACGGCGGCTCGGCGGAAGAGGCGAAATCTCTCGCTTCGGTTATCACGAGCGGTTCTTTGGAAGTCGATCTGAAAATGGTTGAATCGGGCGCAATGTCTGCGACTCTCGGTCAGAATGCCGTAAACAACGCAATGCTTGCGGCGGGTATCGGTCTTATAGTTATATTCCTACTCCTTATAGCATTTTACGGCGGTATGGGTATCGCGGCGGCAATCGCGCTTTTGGTTTACGTTCTTTTGTACGTAGGCGTTCTCGCGGTATTCCCGTTCGTACAGTTGACGTTCCCCGGTATCGCTGGTATTATTCTCTCTATCGGTATGGCTGTCGATGCAAATGTCGTTATATTCGACAGAGTCAAAGAAGAATATGCGTCGGGTAAGACCAGAAAAGCGGCTATTTCGGTCGGTTATAAGCACGCCGTAGTTACGGTTATCGACTCCAACGTTACCACGCTTTTGGCGGCAGGCGTACTCTGGATACTTACGTCGGGTTCGCTTAAAGGCTTTGCGATAACGTTGTTCCTCGGAACGGTCGTATCTATGATTACCGCTATTTTCGTAACGAGGGCATTCACCTCGGTCGTCGCGGGTCTTGTAAAGGAAGACAGACGCGACAGATTCCTTTCGCTTAAAAGGGAGGTTGAGGCTGCATGAATATCTTCACGAAATTGAAAAACGCTAAATTCGTTCAGAAATTTATTATTACTCTCGCAATCAGCCTTCTGATTATTATCGCGGGCGTGGTAATGACTTGCGTCAAGGGTATGAACTTAGGTATCGAGTTTACGGGCGGTATTAAAGTATCGGTCGTGGCGAACGACGTTACCGATAAAAAAGAATTCGAAAACACTCTCAGAAAGTGGCTCGAAGGCGACCGCGGCGTCAGCGAAACGGGCGAAAGCAAAAATCCCGATAACAAAAAGTTTGAAATCAAGAACGTTACCGTTAACGGCAACAACTACGTAGTCGTTCTCGGAACTACAATGACCGAAAACGGTAAGAAAGTTAATATGCTCACCACGAAAGCGAAATTTAAGTCCGGTAAGAAAGAAATTACGGGTTACGTTGCGCAAAGAGAATCGCAGGAGATAAATTCCGAACTTACGACCTATTTACAGGAAAAGTATAATGCGGGCGTTACGGTATCCTCTTCGTTCGTCGGTAACGAATCGGCGAAATGGGTGCTTAAATCCGCGATTATAGCGGTTGCGGTTGCCATAGCGGTAATTCTCGTTTATATAGCGATACGGTTCACCTTGTTGTCCGGTCTTGCGGCAATACTTGCGCTCATCCATAACGTTCTGATAATGTTTGCGATGACGTCGATATTCCAAATCTCCGTAAACCAGACCTTTATCGCCGCAATCGTTACGATAATCGGTTATTCGATTAACTCTACGATCGTCGTATTCGATAAGATAAGGGAACTTATGAAAAAGCCGTCTTACAAAGAAGTTACGGACGTAGATATTGCGAACGAGGCAATAGGCGCAACGTTGAAGAGAACTATTTTAACGACGATTACAACTCTCGTAATGATCGTTCTTCTCGCGGTATTCGGCACGCAGGCAATCAAAGAGTTTGCATACCCGATAAT
Organism: Acidiphilium sp. CAG:727; assembly: GCA_000437515.1. Lineage (GTDB taxonomy): Bacteria > Bacillota > Clostridia > Christensenellales > Borkfalkiaceae > UBA10281. Next base: position 24,109 of record FR898462.1, read on the forward strand.
TTTCGGTCTCGTTGCAGGTGCGTATTCTTCGATACTTCTTGCCGCTCCGACGTGGGTGTATTTAAGAAAATTATTCAAACAGGCTGACAAAAAGCCCGTTCAAAAGAAGAAAAAGGCTAAAAACACCGATAAACCGGTCGTGGCCGAAAACGCTTAATTGAATTTAATCGGGCGGGCGGAAATTTTTCCGTCCGCTTTTTGCTTATAACCGTTATGATATACGAAAAACAATCTCAGTCGCGCGACGAAAACTTAATAAAAGATATTTCGGAAACGTTCGGAGTTTCTTTACGTTTTGCCAAGATTTTAACCAAACGCAATATAAACACCGTCGAGCAAGCGAAAAAGTTTTTATATCCGTCGTTATCGGATCTCGGCGACCCGTTTTTAATGTCGGGTATGAAAGAAGCCGTTGACAGAATAAACGCCGTTTCGTCCGAAGAGGTTATCGTCGTTTACGGCGACTACGATGTAGACGGAATATCGGCTGCTACGATTTTAACTAAATGTCTGCGTTTTATGGGCAAAACCGCGTACGCCGTTATTCCCGAACGCAGCGACGGTTACGGGTTATCCGAAGCGGTTATCGAGCGGGCGTTGGAAGAATTTTGTCCCGATTTATTGATTACCGTTGACTGCGGCATAAGCGCGGTAAACGAAGTTGAATATTTGCAGGATCTGGGTGTAGACGTTATCGTTACCGATCACCACGAAATTCCCGACGCATTGCCCGATTGCACGATTATCAGTTGTAAATCGGACGACGATTACGGCTTCAGCGGTTTATGCGGCGCGGGAGTTGCCTATAATCTTTCAAGAGCGCTGATAGGCGATAAAGCGGACGAGTTTCTCGACGTGGTCGCGTTGGCGACTATGGCCGACAATATGCCGCTGATAGACGAAAATCGCATTCTGGTAAAGGAAGGATTAAAACGAATAAGGCAGGGTAATTGTATAGCCGCGATAAAATCGCTTCTTAAAATCGCAAACGTAAAGGAAATTACCGCCACGTCGCTTTCATATTCGGTTGCTCCCAGGGTAAACGCTGCCGGACGAATGGGCAATGCAAACGTCGCTCTTGCCGCGTTTTTATCCGAAGACGAGAATGAAGTCGGGATACTTGCGGAACAATTAAACGATTTCAACGTAAAAAGGCAAAACGATTGCGAAGAATTATATAAAAGCGCGAAAAGCAAACTTGCGGAAAAATCTCCGCTACTTAAAGTAAACGTATTGTACGATAAAAAATGGAATACGGGTATGGTCGGCATAGTTGCCGCAAGAGTAGCGGAAGAAACGGGTAAACCTACGATTTTATTTACCGAAAAAGACGGGTTGTGGCACGGCAGCGCAAGATCGCATAATTCGATCAATATATTTGACGCTTTGAAGTATGCGTCAAAATATTCGGAAAATTTCGGCGGACACGCGCAGGCTGCGGGCGTTACCGTAAAATATGAAAATTTCACCGATTTTGAAAACGCTTTGGATGAATACGTTTCAAAGACTTGCGACATATCCGATTTTACTTCCGACGTTTTCGTCGACGAAATAGTCGAAGAACCTATAACGATAAGTTACGTGGAAGAGTTGGAAAAACTTGAACCGTGCGGCGTCGAAAATCCGAGACCTCTTTTCGCCGAGTACGTAGGCAACGCATACGCAAGCCCGATTAAATTCGGTTCGCCGCACTTATCCCTTAAAACGAAAAATTTCGATTTTATATATTTTAACGGCGTAGACGATATGAAGATTCTTAATTCCGACGTCGTAAAAGCCCTGATATACGAACCTTCCGCATCCGTATTCAACGGCAAAAAATACGCCAAAGGGTACGTTAAAAGTTATAAAACCGAGGCTCGTTTCGACGAATATACCGATTTTTTGCTTTTCTCTTCGCAACTCGACAGCATAAGCGCAAAAACGGAAACTTATACTGAAATCGACGAAAAAACGACCGAAGAGTACATTGAAAGAGCAAAAAAAGAAATTTTCGGAACTTTGTTTATCGCTTGTTCGTCTGCAACCGTCAAACACTACGAAGAGCAACTTCGGGGGTTGGATATAACCGCTTATTCTACCTGCAAAAAAAGTAACCTATCTACGGTTTGTCTTGGTATCAGAGAAGAGATAACCGCGCTGTATAATCATATAGTATTTCTGGATAAACCTCTTAACGTATCGCTTGATTTGCCGTACGACGCCGAAATTTCGGTCAACGCGAGTCGTAACGGTTTCGATTGTCGGGGGGTTACGGCAGACAGAAAAACGCTCGGCGAAATATACCTTGCCTTGAAAAAATCGGGAAAGAAATTTACTTCGATTGAAGATGCTGCCGACGCGGCGGGTAAAGATTACGGACTGAAAGAGATTGTTTTTGCCGTGAAAGTATTCCGAGAACTCGGACTTATCGAAGCCAAGGGCGGTAAATTTTACGCCGTAGCCGGCGTAGGTAAAAATCTTAACGATTCCGGAATATACAGAGCAGTGACAAATTTTATCAACGGTTTATAAGTATGTATGAAGAAATTTTAAGTCAGATTGAAAAAACTTATGACGGTGAAGAGCGCGAAGTGGTTAATCGCGCGTTTTACTTTGCAAAATCCGCTCATACGGGTCAAAAGCGCGCTTCGGGCGAAGAATATTTTACGCACCCGTGCGCCGTTGCTAAAATTCTTATGGATCTCGGGATGGATTACAACACCGTGGCGGCCTCGTTTTTGCACGACGTACTCGAAGACACTCCCGTTTCGGAAGCGGATATTAAAGAGGCGTTCGGCGAAGAGATTCTCGGTCTCGTGCTGGGTGTAACGAAACTCGATAAAATCGAATTTAAGTCCAGGGAAGAAGAACAGGCTGAAAACTTCAAAAAGATTTTCGTTTCGATGGCGAAGGATATAAGGGTTATAATCATAAAACTCGCCGACAGACTTCACAATATGCGCTCTCTGAATTTCTTGTCGCAGGAAAGGCAATTGCGGATGGCGCACGAAACGCTGGATATTTACGCGCCGCTTGCCGGCAGACTCGGTATTTCGCAAATTAAATGCGAACTTGAAGATTTGTGCCTTAAATATATAGACCCCGAGGCATACGAGTATTTGTCGGTAAATATTAACAGCAAACTTACCGAAAGACGAGAATTTGTCGAATCTGTGGTGGGCGAAATTAAAGAAATTCTCGAAGAATCCAATATCGAAGGCGAAGTTTTCGGCAGGCCGAAGCATTTTTACAGCATCTATAAAAAGATGAAAAAGCAAAATAAGACGCTCGATCAGATTTACGATCTTACCGCGGTAAGAGTTATCGTGGATACCGTAGACGAGTGTTACGAATTGCTCGGCAAAATTCATAAGAAGTGGAAACCGATTCCGGGGCGTATTAAAGATTATATCGCCATGCCGAAAGAAAACATGTATCAGAGCCTTCACACGACCGTCGTTACCGAATTCGGAAAAATTTTCGAGATACAAATCAGGACGAAAGCGATGAACCGTACCGCAGAATTCGGTATAGCGGCGCACTGGAAATATAAAGAAAACAAAGAGAATTCCGACTCGTTCGATAAAAGACTTTCCTGGATAAGGGAAGTTATGGAATGGCAGGGCGGACTTAATAATTCGACGGAATTTATCGAGAGTCTGAAAGGAGACGTTTATAACAGCGAAGTCCTCGTGTTTACGCCGAAAGGCGAAGTTATAAGTCTCGTTAAAGATGCGACGCCTATCGATTTTGCTTACAGAATTCACACCGAGGTCGGGAATAAATGCGTAGGCGCGAAAGTAAACGGGAAAATCGTTCCGTTAAACTCCACGCTTAATACCGGCGACGTGGTCGAAGTAATTACTTCTAAATTATCGAAAGGTCCTTCGTGGGATTGGCTTCGTATCGCAAAATCTTCCGGGGCAAAAGCGAAAATAAAGGCTTTCTATAAGAAAGCAATGCAAGTCGATAACGAAAAACTCGGCAAAAGCATGCTTGAATCAGAAGCAAAAAACAGAGGTTATAAGTTTGACGAACTGTTGACTCCGGTAAGTTTCGAGCGAATAAGCCAAAGACTGTCGTTTTCGACCGAAGAAGAGATGTACGCCGCAGTCGGTTGCGGTGCGGTAACCATCAATCAGGTACTTTTGAAACTTATCGATTTTTATCGTAAAGAAGTACCGCAAGCCGCGCCGCCGCAGTCGAAATACTCGTTAAATAAACATACGACGGGCGAGTGTAACGTAAAGGTTAAAGGAATGGACGGGTTGTTGGTTCGCTTCGCGGGGTGTTGTAATCCCGTTCCCGGCGACGATATAGTGGGGTTCGTTTCACGTGGCAGAGGCGTAACCGTACACAGAAAAGACTGTCCTAATATGAAAAACGAAGATCCGGAAAGGCTGCTTGAAGCAGAGTGGACTGGCGATAAAGGAAGTTATACCGTTGCGATACGAGTTGTCGGAGGCGAAAAAACCCCGATACTTATTTACGTCTCAAACGCTTGCACTATGCTCGGGCTTATGATAACTTCCGTAAACGGCAGACTCGACCCCAAAACGAGTCAGTCGATAGTAGACTTTACGATAAAGTTAAACAAAAAGGACGATCTTGACGGGCTTATCGCGAAGGTAAAGCAAAACCCCGAAATAGACGATATATACAGGGTGTTGACGTGATTAAAATTATAACGAGGATAGTTCCGCCGTTAGACGCGAATTGCTACGAAGTTATTGACGAAAGTACCGATAATCGCCTTATAATCGATGTTGGCGGTGGTTTTGACGAGGTTTTGAAATCCGTCGAAAACAAAGGTAAAATCTTAGGGGCGTTATTTACGCACGGACATTTCGATCACTCGCTTGACGGCTATAAATTTTCGGATAGAGGCGTTAAAACGTATATAACCGAAAAAGATAACGAGTTGCTTTCAAATTCCGGAAACCTCGGCAGATATTTCGGGGTAAAAACGGTTCCTTATGCTGCGGACGTTTTTTTGAAAGAGGGCGATACCGAGATCGGCGGAATAAAATTCCGAACGATATTTACTCCGGGACATACTGCCGGGTCGTGTTGTTTCCTGTTCGGCGATACGTTACTTTCCGGCGATACGTTGTTTTACGGAAGTTTCGGAAGAACCGACTTCCCTACGGGTAATCTTGACGACTTGAAAAATTCAATCAAAGAAAAATTATTTAAGTTACCGCCCGATACGAAAGTTTACGCGGGACACGGCGAACCGACTACGATAGGCGAAGAAATAAAATATAATTCCATAAATGAGTATTAAAACGGATCAACCGCAATTTTTGGCGGAACTAATTGAAGAAAGTAAATTTTTCGCAGGGGCGGGCAACCTCGATATTGACTGTAAACACGGCGAGCGGGGAGAAAATTTTTACGACGAAATAGTTATCGACGGAAAAGTTTACGATTATGAAAATTCGCGCGCTTTTTCGGGCGAACCGGAAAGAAAACGTTACGCTAAAAGATTTACAAAACTTGCGTTGTATCTTTCTCTTTCCGATTACTTGAAAATCGATTTACCCTGGGGCGCGCTGACGGGTATCCGACCGGTAAAATTCGCGTATACCGAAGGCGACGACTGGCGAAACGTGATGAAAAATCAGATGCGGGTTTCCGATAAAAAAATAGAAATGGTAAGCAAAATAATGGAAACGCAGAAACCGTTTTACGTCGCTGACGAAAACGCGAACGATTTATTTATCGGCATTCCGTTTTGTCCGTCACGTTGTTCGTATTGTTCGTTCGTTTCAAACGTCGTATCTTCCGAAAAGCATCTGACCGAATACGTCGACGCGCTTTGCAAAGAAATCGAAAACGCGAAACCTCTTATCAAAAAATTAAACTCGGTCTATATAGGCGGGGGTACGCCGGTATCGTTGCCGACCGAACTGCTTGAAAGAATTCTCGTTTCGGTAGGTAACGTTGATTGCGAATATACGGTTGAAGCGGGCAGACCCGACTGTATAGACGATACCGTTCTGACGCTTCTTAAAAAATACGGAGTAACGAGAATATGCGTCAATCCGCAGACTTTCAACGACAAAACGCTCGAACTGATAGGAAGAAAGCATACGGGCGACGATATTAAAGTAAAATTTACTCTGGCTAAAAAGTACGGTTTTGACGTCAATATGGATTTGATAGCAGGGCTACCCGAAGAAACGTTCGAAGATTTCAGATATAGTCTTGACACGGCGGTTTCGCTTTCGCCCGACGACGTTACGGTGCATACTTTATCACTCAAAAAAGGCAGCAAACTGAAAGAAAGCGTAGAAAGGCTCGAAGCGGGCGAAATCGAAAAAATGATCGACTACGCTTATGAAACTCTTACGAAAAACGGATACGACCCGTACTATACTTATCGTCAGAAATACATGGCCGGAAATCTTGAAAACACGGGATACGCAAAAAAAGGTAAGGCGTGCGTTTATAACGTCGACGTTATGGAAGAAATAACCGACAACCTCGCGTGCGGGGCTAACGCCGTAAGCAAAAAACTTTTTGACGGCGGTGCGAGAATCGAACGTTACGGCGCGCCCAAAGATATTGCGACCTATATCGCTAAAATCGATACGATTATCGACGAAAAAAATAAATTGTTTGAAAAGAACGGATAAATTCGATTGCAATTTTACTTCTTATATGGTAATATATATACGGTGCTTATTGCGAAGTTTTGCGAATACTCGACGCCTTGCTACGCTTTAAGTGAATAATTTCCATACAGGAGGATAAACAAAATGGAAAAAGAAAGAAAAGCAGAAGTTATCAACGAGTACAAAAGACACGACGGCGATACGGGTTCGGCGGAAGTACAGATCGCTCTTTTAACCGAGAGAATCAATCATCTTAACGAACACCTTAAAGTCAACAAAAACGACAAACATTCTCGTCGCGGACTGCTCAAAATGGTAGGTCGCAGAAAGGGTATGCTCGATTATCTTAAATCTATCGATATCGAAAAGTACAGAGAGATCGTTGCCCGTTTGGGTCTTCGTAAGTAATTTCAAAGGGGAGTATTTTCTATACTCCCCCTTTTTGCTTTCGTTCAAAAAACGTTTTCGCATTATAACGCTTAAGCCGTACGGGCTTGCGTTTTAGAATGCAGACGAAAGATGCGTCTGCGTAATAAATCAGAGAAAGGAGTATTAAATGTTAGAAAATCACAAAGTATTTACTACGACGATAGGTGGTAAAGAAGTTTCCGTTGACGTGGGCAAGTACGCCCAGCAAGCAAACGGATCCTGCATGGTCAGATGCGGCGAAACGGTCGTAATGGTAAACGTTACCATGGCGCCGGTTCCGAGAGAAGGTATGGATTTCTTTCCGCTTTCCGTCGATTACGAAGAAAAAATGTACTCCGTCGGTAAAATTCCCGGCGGTTTCAAAAAGAGAGAGGGCAGGGCAAGCGATAAGGCGATTCTCGTATCCAGACTTATCGACAGACCTATCAGACCTTTGTTCCCCAAAGGGCTTTTCAACGACGTAACCGTAGTTGCGACTGCGTTGTCGGTCGACCCCGATATTGCTCCCGAACCGCTTGCGATGTTCGGTTCGTCGGTCGCGCTCAGTATTTCGGATATACCGTGGGCGGGACCTACGGGTTCGGTCGTCGTAGGTATGGTCGACGGTAAATACGTCATCAATCCGACGGTAGCAGAGAAAGCGGCAAGCACTTTGACTCTTAATCTTTCCGGAACCAAAGACGCCATTATGATGGTTGAAGCGGGCGCGAAAGAACTTTCCGACGACGATATGGTCGGAGCGATTTTGTTCGGACACGAAGAAATCAAAAAGCAGTGTTCTTTCATCGAGGAAATCGTTGCCGCCTGCGGTAAAGAAAAACAAAACATCGAACTTTATCACGTTCCCGAAGATCTTGACGCCGAAGTAAGAAAATACGCCGGCGAAAAACTCGATTACGCCCTCGACACTTTCGACAGATTCGAAAGACAAACCCGTCAGGATGAAGTCGAAAAAGACGTTCTTGAACATTTTGCCGAAAAATTCCCGAATATGCAAAGAGAACTCAAAGACTCTCTTTACTATATTACGAAAGAAAAAGTCAGGGCTAAAATTACCAATCTCGGCGTAAGACCCGACGGCAGATCGCTTACCGACATCAGACCTATCTGGTGCGAACACGGCGTACTTCCGAGAGTTCACGGAAGCGGCGTATTTACCCGCGGTATGACGCAGGTTATGACGACTTGTACGCTCGGCACTATTTCCGAAGTTCAGAAACTCGAAGGACTTGACAACGAAGAATATAAGAGATATATTCACCACTATAATATGCCCGGTTACGCATCCGGCGAGGCAAAGCCCTTAAGAAGCCCCGGCAGACGCGAAATCGGTCACGGCGCTTTGGCGGAAAGGGCTCTTGAACCCGTAATTCCGTCCGAAGACGAATTCCCGTACGCGATAAGACTCGTATCCGAAGTTCTTTCTTCCAACGGTTCGACGTCGCAAGGTTCGGTTTGCGGCTCGACGCTTGCGCTTATGGATGCGGGCGTTCCCATCAAGGCTCCCGTGGCGGGCATTGCGATGGGACTTATCAAAGACGTTGACAGCGGCAAGATTTCCGTTCTTTCCGATATACAGGGACTGGAAGACTTCCTCGGCGATATGGACTTTAAGGTAGCGGGTACGGCAAAAGGTATTACCGCTATCCAGATGGATATTAAGATTAAGGGTATAAGCGAAGAAATTCTTCGTAAGGCTATTAAACAGGCAAACGAGGGAAGACATTTTATCCTCGGGAAAATGCTTGAATGTATTCCGGCTCCCGCCCCTGCGCTTTCGAAGTATGCCCCGAAGATTATCTCCTTCAACATCGATACCGATAAGATTAAAGACGTTATCGGCAGCGGCGGAAAGACTATCAATAAGATTATAGACGAAACGGGCGTTAAGATCGATATCAACGACGACGGTAAAGTCTGCATAGCCACTTACGGCGAAGATCTTTCTATGGCCGAAAAGGCGAAGGCTATGGTTATGGCTATCGCGAGAGATCCCGAAGTCGGCGATATGTTCATTTCGACCGTTGTAAGAATCCTTCCGAAAGTAGGCGCGTTCTGCGAACTTGCTCCCGGCAAAGACGGTATGATTCATATTTCCAAAATGAGTGAAAAACGTATCAACTCCGTCGATGAAGTTCTCGCTATAGGCGACGTCGTTAAAGTCGAAGTTATAAAGATCGGAGAAAAAGGCATAGACCTTAAACTGCTCGAAAAACTCGAACAGGCATAATAAGCGTTTCGTAAACGTATCGTAATTAGGGGGCGTCGGGAACATACGTCGTAAGTATGCTCCTTACGCCCCTTTATAATTCCGAGAGTTTACGCATGGTAATTTCAGACGTCGTTAAAATTATCCTCATAGCGATAATCGAGGGTATCACGGAATGGTTGCCCGTTTCGAGTACGGGGCATATAATTATTTTCGAACGTTTTTTTACACTTTCCGATGATTTCACCGACGAATTCAAAAAATTATTTGATTACGTTATACAACTCGGCGCAATTACTTCCGTCCCGATATTATTTCGCGATAAATTGTTTTCGTTCAAAAAGCAAAGGAAGCAAACGGTTGAATTGTGGGCTAAAGTCGTGATTGCCAGTATTCCTGCGGTCGCAGCGATCGCGTTGGATAATCTGTTTGAAAGTTTCGGCGAAAAGGTTCAGTCGTATATTATAGCGTCTGCGTTGATATTTTACGGAATAGTATTCGTCGTTATCGAAAAAATTTATGAAAACGTAACGGATAAGAAGCCTTACGTACGCGACGTTACTTATTGCGATTCGCTTAAAATCGGCGGATTTCAGGCTTTGGCTGCGATTCCCGGGACTTCAAGGTCGGGTATAACGATAATAGGCGGAAGAATATGCGGTCTTTCAAGACAAGCCGCCACCGAATTATCCTTTTATCTTGCGATTCCGGCAATTGTGGGCGCAAGCGGATATAAAACGCTCAAATTCGCTTTAAGCGGCGTTATGTTAACTTTCAGACAAGCGAATGCCTTACTACTCGGCTTTGCGGTATCGTTTGCCGTTTCGATGTTCGTTATAAAACTGTTGACGAATTTCGTCAAGACTCGCGGATTTACCGGTTTCGGCGTGTACAGAATTTTACTCGGCGTCGCTTTATTTATTATTTTATAGTGTTATCATGAAGAAGAATTACGGAAGAATTTTAACGGTGCAGGATATTTCCTGTATAGGGCAGTGTTCGCTCACGGTGGCTTTACCCGTTATTTCCGCTTGCGGACACGAAACGATTATTTTACCGTCGGCGATATTATCGTCGCATACGTACAGATTCAAGGGTTGGACTTTCAGAGATTTAACTGACGATATTCCCGCTATTTTAGATCACTGGAAGGGCGAAGGAATAAAGTTTGACGCTTGTTATACGGGTTATCTCGGCAGTAAAAGACAAATTGATATTATAAAGGGGATATTCGCCGATATGCTCGTTGCGGGCGGACTGAAAATCGTAGATCCCGCTATGGCCGACGAGGGACTTCTTTATCCCGGTTTTAACGACGAATACGTCGAAGAAATGAAAAAACTCGTAGCGGTTTCGGATATAGTTCTGCCTAATATTACGGAGGCGGCTATGCTTACGGGGACCGGATACAAAGAAAAATACGACGAAACGTACGTCAGAGAACTCGTCGAAAAATTAAAGCGTTCGGGCGCGAAGGCGGTCGTTATTACGGGTGCGAAATTCGACGACGATTCTACCGGGGTGTTCGTAAGCGACGAAAACGGTAACGAATACTACTATAAGCATAAATTAATTCCTCATGTTTTCCACGGAACGGGCGATATTTACGCCTCGGCGTTTACGGGTGCGTACGTCAAGGGGTTATCGATATACGAAAGCGCAAAACTTGCCGCCGATTATACCGTAAAGTGTATAGAAAATACGCTCGACGACGAAGAAAATCACTGGTACGGCGTGAAGTTTGAAACAGCGTTGAGGTTTTTAACCGATAAATTGAATTAATCGTTTTGCTTATGAAAAATAAATTGCAAGTCAATATGCTTGAAGGTTCAATCGTCAAAAATCTTCTGATTTTTGCGATTCCGCTGTTGGCTGCCAATATATTACAATTACTTTTTAACGCCGCGGATATAACGATACTCGGTATATTCGTAACGGATTCCGTCCGCGCGATAGCGGCGGTTGCTGCCGTCGGCTCGACCAACGCGCTTATAAACCTCGTTATCGGTTTATTCGTAGGGCTATCCGTCGGCGCAAACGTTATAGTTGCAAAGTGCGTAGGCGAAGGTAACGAAGAAAAATCAAAAAGAATAGTCGGCGTGTCAATGTCTATAAGCCTGATCGTCGGCGTATTCCTTGCGGTAATCGGATATTTTTTCGCAAAAACGTTTTTGCGTTGGATGGGCTCGCCCGAAGACGTTATAGATTTGGCAGCGTCGTACCTGAAAATTTATTTTTTAGGTATGCCGATAATGATGTTGTACAACTTTTCGTCCGCAATTTTAAGAGCGGTCGGAGATACCGTAAGACCGCTGATATTTCTCTGTATAGGCGGAGTGGTAAACGTCGGTTTTAATATCTTTTTCATAAAGATCGCGGGGCTTGACGTCGAAGGTGTTGCTATTGCTACCGTAATATCGCAACTTATAGCGGCGGTTTTAACGGTTATAACTTTGCTGAAAAGTAAAGGCTATAGTAAGTTTGAACTCAAAAATATGAAAATCAGAGGCTCCGACTTAAAGGAAATCGTAAAAATCGGAGTTCCCGCAGGATTGCAAGGCTGCGTATTCTCTATTTCTAACGTGCTTATTCAAAGTTCGATCAATTCTTTCGGAACGGACGCGATAGCGGCAAACTCTATAGCAAGCCAGTTAGAAGGTTTCGTTTATTACGCAATGTATTCGGTTGCTCTTGCATCTATGTCGTTCGTAAGTCAGAACTACGGAGCGGGCAACATAAGCAGAGTAAAAAAGACCGTATGGATTACTCTCGCGGTGTCCGGCATCGTAGGCTTTATAATGGGCTGGGGCGTAGTTTTGCTTGATAAAGAACTGTGCTCGATCATAAACAGCGACCCGAAAGTAATAAATCTTGCCAGCAGCAGATTATGGACAATTTCGACGACTTATTTTCTGTGCGGGTTTATGGATACTTACGGTAACGTCATGAGGGGGCTCGGCAAATCGACTCTTGCGATGATAGTCAGTCTTTCGGGAAGTTGTCTGTTCAGAGTGATATGGATATATACGGTTTTCATTAAATGGCATACTTTGGAAATTTTGTATATCGTATATCCCGTAAGTTGGCTTTTGACGTCTCTTATTTACGTGGCGATATATTATCCGTACGTAAATATGCTTGAAAAAAAGAATAAAAAACCAGTAATTGCCGAAGAAGGAGGAAATTACCAATGAAGTACTATTGCTTGTTTAACCCTATGGCGGGTAACGAAAAGAGCGCGGAAAAAATTAAAAAACTGCCGGGATTTTTCCCGGACGCCGACGTTGTTCGTTACGACGTTACCAAAACGCCTTACGCCGAGATATTTCCGCTTCTCGAAAAAGACGACAAAATCATATTGTGCGGCGGCGACGGAACGCTTAACAGATTCGTAAATTCGGTTGACGTATTGCCTGAAAACGACGTTTATTTATTCGCTACCGGTACGGGCAACGACTTTTTGACAGACGTGGGCGGCGATAAGGATAAACCCGCGCTTATAAACGATTATATATGCGATTTACCGATAGTTACCGTAAACGGCAAAGATTATAAGTTCGTAAACGGGATCGGTTACGGAATAGACGGTTATTGCTGCGAAGTCGGCGACGCTATGAAAGCGGCAGGGAAAACGGATATAAATTAAGCAGGAATAGCCATTAAAGGGTTACTTTTCAAATATAAACCCCGCAATGCCGTAGTTACCGTAGACGGAGTTACGAAAACTTATAAAAAAGTATGGCTTGCGCCTACTATGCAAGGCAGGTATTACGGCGGAGGAATGATACCCACTCCTAATCAAGGCAGACTATCCGATCGCGGAAACGTTTCTACGATGGTCTATTACGGAGTAGGTAAACTTAAAGCGCTTATGGTATTTCCGTCTATTTTCAAGGGCGAACACGTTAAGCATACGAAAATGATAGACGTTCTGGAAGGCGACGTTGTAACCGTAAAATTCGACGTTCCTACCGCGCTTCAAATCGACGGCGAAACCATTTTAGGCGTTACCGAATATACCGTTACTTCCCGTAACGCGTTGAAAAAAGCCGCGGACGTTTCCGCGACTGCGTAAAGATATTTTTACAGACACTCGAAAAAGGCTCGCGATTTTGCGAGCCTTTTAACTTACTTTGATTTATACGACGAATACGCCGATTTCAATAAACAAAAGAATAGTTATTCCGTAATAAATACATACTGCAACCAGGTCGTTTACGGTCGTGATAAGCGGCCCCGACGCTACGGCGGGATCAATACCTATTTTCTTGAATAGCATAGGTATCAACGTTCCGTCCAGACTTGCCACTACCATAGAGCAGAGAAGGGCGATGCCGACGCAAGCGGATATTTCGAAACCGAAACATGGAGAGGCGTCTTTTATCGGCAATATCCAAGTTTTTAATACTCCCAATGAAATGAATGCAAGTGTACCTATCAATAAACCGTTGAAAAATCCGACGCGAAGTTCTTTAAGTACAAACTTAAGTTTACTCTTTCTGTCTAACTCTTCTTCGCTCAAAACTCGAATCGTAACACCAAGCGATTGCGTGCCTGTATTACCGCCCATATCAAGAATTAAACTCTGAAATACAAATATAATTGCTAATTCGGGTATGGTAAGCAGAGATTTGAATGAGTCAATAACTATAGAAACTACGAGTCCCAATCCGAGCAGGGCGAGCAGCCACGGGATACGCTTACGCATACTCTTGAAAAGCGGCTCGTTAAGATCTTCGGCTTCGGTCAAACCCGCGAGTTTCGCATAGTCGTCGCCGAATTCTTCGTGTACGACTTCGGTTATGTCCGATTGCGTGATAACGCCGATAAGTTCGTTGTTTGCGTTCAGTACGGGGATGGAGTCTTCTTCGTAATCTTTTAATTGTTCGATGCACTCTTCGACGGTTTCTTTCGCGTAAACGTACGGGTAAGCGGTGGTGATAATGTTGTCGAGCGGAGTTCCTTCTCTTGCTCTGATTAAATCTTTAAGATCTATCGCGCCGTAAAAAGTATTGTCGTCGTTTACCGCGTAGAGTGTAGAAATGTTATCGTTTTCGCCCGCTTCGGTAATAACCGCCCGCATCGCTTGTTTTATCGATAAGTTTTTGTTGACCGAAATGAAGTTGGTGGTCATTTTACTACCGATCATATCGTCGTCGTAAGAATCAATCAACTTGATGTCTTCGACGGAGTCTTTTTCCATCAACTTGATAATTTCTTCTTTCTTATCGTCTTCGAGTTCCTCGAGAACGTCAACCGCGTCGTCGGCGTCCATGTTTTCGATTATGTCCGCCGCCTTTTCACTCGGTAATTCTTCGATATATTCTTCTACGTCGTCAAGATACGGAAAAATCTCGGACATCTTTTCGGTGCCGAGCAGGCGATACAACTTCGCTCTTTCTTCCTGCGATAATTCGGGAAGAATCGACGCAATATCGTTTTCGTGATAATCGCTTAAATCTTCGCGCAATCGTTCCGGAGGTTCGTCGCTCTTTATTAGTTTTAACAGTTCTTCTTCGTAATCTCGTTTTTCGGGAACTTCGCTTATATTTTCTTCCTGATCGAGAATTTCTTTTTCGTCCACGGCTAAACCTCCTTCCGAATTGATATTAACGAATCAATTGTACCACAAAAAAGATAATCAGGCAACAAAAAACGGTTAAAAAAGACTTTGCTTTTATTAAAAGATATGCTACAATTATGTTGAAATGATAAAAAGATTGTTTGGTAAAACCGCAGACGGCAAAGACGTTTACTCATACGTATTGTATAACGGAAAAATCGCGCTTACGGTACTGAGCCTCGGGGCGACCGTGCAAAGCGTTAAATACGACGGCAGGGATATAGTCCTCGGCTACGATACAGTCGCCGAATACGAAAAAAACGACGGTTATCTCGGCGCAGTAATAGGCAGGTACGCAAACCGTATAAGCGGCGCTTCGTTCAAAATAGGTAAAAAGAAGTATAATCTTTCGGCTAACGAAGGACAGAATTCTCTTCACGGCGGAAATTTCGGTTTCGACAAGGTTTTGTGGCAAGAAGACGAATCATCCGAAAATTCGATTACTCTTAAATACTTTTCGCCGGACGGCGAAGAAGGGTATCCGTCGGGGTTGATAGTTACAGTAAAGTATTATATTGACGATTGCGTGTTCGGGGTAAGATATACCGCCGTTTCAAACGGCGATACGCCGGTAAATCTGACGAATCATACCTATTTCAACCTGTACGAAGAAGGGACGATCGGCGACCAGTTTTTAACTTTGTATGCAGATAAATATAATCCCGTAGGTAAAAGTATGCTCCCGATAGGTTCTGTTTCGCCCGTTAAAGGTACGCCGATGGATTTTACTCTCGTAAAACGGATAGGCAGGGATATTGATTCCGACGACGAACAGATGGTCATAGGCGACGGTTACGATCATAATTTCGTTATAAACGGCAACGGTTTTCGTAAATTCGTCGAGGTCAGTTCGCCTAAGGCGGGGATAAAAATGACGGGGTACACCGATAACGACTGCGTTCAGTTTTATACGGGCAATAAACTGACCACGAGAAAAGGGAAAAAAGACAATCTGATTGCAAGGCGCGGCGGGTATTGTTTTGAAACGCAAGGTTATCCGAACGCAGTAAATCAACCTAATTTTCCGAGCCCCATATTGAAAAAAGGAGAAGTTTATCGGACGGTTACCGAGTTCAGACTTGAAAAATATTAAAATGCAGGGTTGCATATAAAAGCAACCCTGCATTTTTTAATTTTGTCGTTAATTATCGCTTCCGAGAACGAGTTTTCCTTGCGTTAATATCGGCGAAATGATAAGCCAGATCGCCGATAAAGCTACCAACGAATAGACGACTATAGAGCCTATCGTTCTCGCGCCCATAAATATCCAACCTACGAGATTAAATCCGCTGAAAGCGAATATTCCCCAATTGAGAGCCCCTACGAGAACGAGTATATAGGCAATTATGTTTGCAATCTTCATCAGGTATCCTCCTTTAGCCACGAGTTCAAAGGCAATCACATGCGGCTACCTATATTTTGTTCGCTTTATGTTTATTTATGCTTTTGCAAACCACGAAATTTCTTCTTCGGTCAGATAACGCCAGGCGCCTTCGGGTAAATCGCCGATTTCGAGTTTTCCGAAGCCGATTCTTCCGAGTTTCGTTATCTTATTGCTTCTCGCGCCGAAAAGCCGCTTGATTTCGTGGTATTTGCCTTCGGTAAGGTAAATATAGCCTTCGGTTTCGCTTATGCGTTCGATTTTACACGGTTTGGTGGAGTAGCCGTCTTTTAAGGTTATGCCGCTTTCGATTGCCGTAAGGTCGGCATCCGAGTAAGCGTCTGCCGTTTCGAACGAATATTTTTTTTCGACGTGCTTTTTAGGTGATAAAGCGTTATGCGCGGAAATTCCGTCGTTGGTTAAAACGACTAACCCCGTAGTGTCTTTGTCGAGTCTTCCGCAGGGGAATAAATCTAATTTTAATAAGTCTTCTGGCAATAAGTCGAGTACGGTTTTCTGATCTCTGTCTTCCGTCGCGCTTACTACGCCACGAGGTTTATTCATCATAATATAAACGAAACGTCTGTAAACGATTTTATCATCGTTATAACGAATTTCGTCTTTGTCGGGGTCGACTTTGTAGTCGGCTTTTTTTATCGTTTCTCCGTTTACGGTTACTTTGCCGAGTTTAAGTTGTTTTTGCGCCTGACTTCGCGTCAAGGTTCCCGTTTGCGAGAAAAATTTATCTAATCTCATGTTATCTGAAAAGGTTTACGATTGTAGCGGAAACTATTTTACGCATGACTTCGTAGTCGATGTAATCGTGATTGTCGAAAACGTATTCGTGAGCAAAGGATTGAACGAGATTCATCGCAAGGTGAACTTTTTCGTTCGGATGGTCGCAAACGATTCCGACGCTCGCTAAAAGTCCGGTTATATTTTGAGATATATGATTTTCCAGCGAAATAAATGCCGAATTTACCGCTTCGTCCGTCGGCGCGAGGGAGTGCAGCGTGTTGTGAAGCCTCGCGTTACTTTCGTGCGCTTTAATCGTTGCGTCTAAAATTTCGGGTACGACTTTATCGAGATCGTCTTTACATTTAAGATCTTTCATTACGACCATAAGCGGCTTCGTAACTTTGCGGATATATATTTCAAGTACGCAAATCAATATATCGCGCTTATCTTTGAAATATCCGTAAACTATACCGGTAGACACGCCCGCTCTTTTGGCTATTTCCTGCGTGTTGGTGCCGTAATAACCGATTTCGGAAAACAACTCGTATCCGGCTTCGATAATTCTGTTTTTCTTCTCTATAGACCGCTCTTGTTGCGGTTGCCTGATATGCGTACTCATATTAAGAATATTGTAACACAACGAACCGAAAAAAGCAATAAAAATAATTTCAAAAAAACATGAAAAAACATTCATATTTTGCTTGACAACTAACTAAAGGGGTATTATAATAAATGCGAAAATGAAATAAGTTTCATATTTCACGTAGAGGAGGCATAAAATGCCGATAGTAATTGCGCCGACGAATACCGAATTGAAAATAGTTCGTATTGCGGCAGACGAAAAGTTAAAAAAACATCTCGAAAGTTTAGGGATAACCGTAAACGGAAGTATTACGGTGTTGAGTTCCGAAGGCGGTTCTGTCGTCATTAAAATCAAAGACGGACGTATCGCTCTCGACGCCGATTTGTCGTCGAAGATTTTCGTGGCTTGAAATTGTAAAAATTTAAGGAGATACATATATGGAAAAGACACTCGATTTGTTTTCCGTAGGCGAGGACGGGATAGTTAAATCCGTCGTCGGCGAAGGTAAAATCAAAAGGCGTTTATTCGATATGGGCATCACTCCTGGCGCTGAAATACACATGCGTAAAAAAGCGCCGCTGGGCGATCCGATCGAGGTAACGTTGCGCGGTTACGAATTAACGCTTCGTAAAACCGAAGCGGTTTGCGTGAAGATGGAGGTTAAAGATTAATGAAAAGATTTGCGTTAGCCGGTAATCCGAACTGCGGTAAAACGACTTTATTCAACAGTCTGACGGGCTCGACCGCTCACGTCGGTAACTGGCCCGGCGTTACGGTGGATAAGCGTGACGGCGTATATAAAAAGTGCGCCGAACCTATCGCGATTGTAGACCTTCCCGGCATATATTCGCTTTCGCCTTATACGCCCGAAGAAGTAATCGCGAGGAACTACGTTCTCGACGAAAAGCCCGATTGCGTAATCAATATAGTAGACGCAACCAACCTCGAACGTAACCTTTATCTTACCACTCAACTTCTCGAAATCGACGTTCCGATGGTGGTCGCTTTGAACATGATGGACGCGGTAGAGAAAAACGGTGATAAGATCGACGAAAAAGAACTCGAATATAGACTCGGCGTTCCCGTAATCAAGATTTCCGCATTGAAAGAAACGGGTCTTAAAGAACTTATGGAAAAGGCGTACAACGAAAGCAAAAAGATGCGTAAAGGCTCTTGCGTTCTCGATAATACGCCAATCTCTCATCTCATCGGCGACGTTAAAATCGCTTTGGAAGGTCAGGGCGTCAAGAACCCGCTTTTCCACGCTGTAAAACTCGTAGAAGAAGACGAAATCGAAGTCAAAATGCATAAAGATACTCTTCCCATGGTCGAAGAGTTCAAAAAGACTTTCGACGACGCCACCTTCGGCAGCGACTTCGAAGCAATCGTCGCAGATGGAAGATATAAATACATAGCGAAGAATTTCGCCCCCGTACTTAAACGTAAAGATACGGCGAAGTTCAGAACGACCAAATCGGATAAAGCGGATAAAACGCTTACTTCGCGTATCTGGGGTATTCCGATATTTCTCGTGATACTTTTCGGGATATTCCATCTTACGTTCTCCGAAAATCTCTTCTTCCTAAACGGTTTCGGCGAAGGTTGGATGCCGTCGCTTGAAGATATGGGAATGGATACCGAAAAATTCGGAGTTCAATTGCTTGCCTGTTTCTACGACGGAACGGTGTTCTCGCCGGGGGTTATGATAAATAACCTGTGGAATAATATTATAGTAGAATATTGTTTCGGTTGGCTTATAAATCTCATAGACGGAAGCGGAATGTCGGCTTGGGCGATATGTCTTCTTAACGACGGCGTTATCGAAGGTCTTAAAGCGGTTCTTTCGTTCCTTCCCCCGATACTCGTACTTTTCCTCTTCTTCTCGATTTTGGAAGATTCCGGTTACATGGCGCGTATCGCGTTCATACTTGACAGAGCGTTCAGAAAATTCGGTCTCTCCGGCAGAGCGTTTATGCCGATGATCATGGGCTTCGGTTGTTCCGTTCCCGCAATGATCAACACGAGAACGCTTGCCGACGATAAAGAAAGAACGGCTACCGTCCGCGTTATTCCGTTCTTCTCGTGCGGCGCGAAGTTACCTATACTTACTGCCATCGCCGGAGCCATTGCCGGTATGGCGGGTATAGATAACGCCGATTTTATCACTTACGCTATGTATCTTCTCGGAATTATCGTAGCAATCTGCTCGGTACTCCTTATGAGAAACACGACTCTTAAAGGCGAAACTCCTCCGTTTATAATGGAATTGCCTGCTTACCACGTTCCGCAATTCAAGAACCTTATGGCTCACCTTTGGGATAAAACGAAGCACTTCGTAAAGAAAGCGTTTACGATAATCCTTGCTTCTACTATCGTTATCTGGGTTCTTTCGTCTTTCTCCACCAGTTGGGAATTCCTTCTTCAGGATGCGGAAGAATTGTTTAAATCGGATGCCGTTAAGTATGCGGCGTTGGAAGGCGTAGAAGGTCTGGTAAACGTCCGCATGAACGAATCTATTCTCGGTCAGATCGGTATGCTCTTTCAGCCCTTGTTTACTCCGCTCGGCTTCGGTAGTCAACTTAACCAATACGGTTGGGTATTCGTCGTTGCCGCGGTTGCGGGTCTTATCGCGAAAGAAAACGTTATCGCAACGTTCGGCACGCTTGCTTCCTGCCTCGTGGTTTCGATGCACGTCAGCCTCGGAAGTACTGCTTCTATCGCGGAGATACTTGCCGATGAAGAAGGTATACTTGCGACTACCGCAATGGTTAAAGCCACCGGTATCGACATCCCCGGTCTGCTCGCTTTCATAGCGTTCAATATGACGACTATTCCGTGTTTCGCAGCGGTAGCCACCGCAAAGGCGGAAATCGGAAACAGAAAGACTTATCACATGACGCTTCTGTTCTGGCTTGCGACTTCGTATATCGTTGCTTCTATGGTATATACCATCGGCGCCTGGTGGTGGACGCTCTTCATCTGGGCGGCAGTTATCGCGGTTGTAGTATTTGCGGTAGCGTATTGGAACAAGGCGCAGGCGAAAAAACAAAAATCTTTACCGCTTAATGCGTAAATCAGAAAAAGGAGTATGCTTATGAAACCGTTGGATATAGTCCTGATAATAGGTTGTGTGGCGGTA
>FR898463.1:0-5094 GCA_000437515.1 Acidiphilium sp. CAG:727
GTCGTGAAACGACTCGCCCCGCGGTTTCGTATATAAATTTTAATCTTTTTCGTATATTCCGACCGACGTTTCGCCGTCGGTTTCGTTCAGGTGTACGACGATTTTTTCTTTCATCGACGACGGCACGTTTTTACCGACGAAATCCGCCCTGATGGGCAGTTCTCTGTGTCCGCGGTCTATTAAAACGGCCAAACGGATGCTGTTCGCTCTGCCGACGGATAAAACCGCATCTATCGCCGCGCGCGTCGTTCTGCCCGTGAATAAAACGTCGTCTACGAGTATTACGTCTTTACCCTCTACGTCTTTTTGTTCGAGTTGTGTCTTTACTTCTACTTCTTCGCGAACGTCGTCGCGGTAGTGGGTGATGTCTATCTCGTAAAGGGGAAGGTCTGCGCCCGCGTTAAGAAGCACGTTGCCCTTTATAATTTTAGCCAGAGGTACGCCGCGGGTTTTGATTCCGACCAGAACCACGTTGCTCAGGTCCTGCGAACGCTCGATTATTTCGTAAGAAAGCCTCGTCATCGCTCTCTTTACGGCTATTTCGTCAAATAATAAGGTCTTGAATTTCATAATCGCATTATATCACATCGGTAATCGCAAGGTCAACGAAAAAGGCGTTGTCCTTTGACAAAAACGTCGAAAATAAGCCAAAAGGTCTTATTTTTCACTATCCGAAATATAATATATTGAATAAAAAAAGGTTTTGTATGGCAACGAAAAAATCGGTGGCGTTAATAAACGAAACGGGCGCGGGGTTTGCCGTTCCCGGCGCAAAGGTCAGGGGAGTGGCTGTTCGTTCGGATAACGGCGGACGAAGCGTTATAAAAATTTCGCTTATAGATCTTGCCCCGGCAACGAACGGTTACACGGTCGCGATAAGCGACGGAAACTCGACGAAATTATGCGAATTACCCGATTTAAGCGGCGCGGAGATTTTATCGGATTCAACCGGAAATCTCGCCGTTTCGATATTTTACGTAACCGCGGACGAAAGATTTCTGCCCGTCGCGTACGGGGCGTTTTCGCCGGAAGCGAAACCCGAAAAGGAGGTCCTCATAGATGCGAAGAGAGCGTATTACGCGGGTGATGACGCTGGCGGGCAGGAGAAAAAGAGTGTTGATGACGAAACGTACGACGACGAAGTCGTCGCTGCCGAAAATTATTAC
Organism: Acidiphilium sp. CAG:727; assembly: GCA_000437515.1. GTDB lineage: Bacteria > Bacillota > Clostridia > Christensenellales > Borkfalkiaceae > UBA10281. The sequence goes on from FR898463.1 coordinate 1,167, forward strand.
GCGTACGAATCGGAATCCGGAATGAAAAGGAGTGGCGGAAATGAAAACGCAACTGATGCTGATGAAAATGTCGGCGTTCAAAGCGGCGGCTTTAAGAAAAAAGAAGCGGACGAATACGATTTATCGGCTTTCGTCGATGAAGAGAACGGCGGCGAGAAAGGAACTTATTACGAACGTATAAAACCGCAAATAGAGCGATTATTTCAAGAATTTAACGAAGAAAAATCGCTTTCGGAAGTCGTACCCGACAGCCGTTGGGTAAAGATAAAATACGACGGCGACGACTATTACGTCGTGGGCGTAATATACGATAAAAACCGACCGTTATATATATGCTACGGCGTAGAGGGGCGTTACGGCGAGAAACCCGAAAAGATAGGCGACTACTGCTCGTTTATACCGTCCTCGATTTTTAACCTGAAAGGCGACGGATACTGGGTAATGTATCAAAGCGCGATAAGTGGCAAATGTTTATCCGCAAGTGATCGTGCGGACGAATAGCGTAAAATCAACTCCGCGGTAATTCACCCTTTCGGGGACTCATCCGTCGGCTACGCCGCCACCTTCTCTGCAAAGAGAAGGCAAGGGCAATATGTCATTGCTTAAACGCAAGTTTCAAACGCGTTAGCGTTAATCGCCGAATAAGGAACGAAGCAATTCCCGCAATAGAGGTCGGAGCGGCTTGCATAGGCAAACGCACTCCAATCTTCGGGATCGCCACGCTGCGCTCGCGATGACAGTAATCTAATACGTCATTGCGAAGGAGCAAAGCGACTGCGGCAATCCCGTTGATAAACGGCGGGCAATCGTATCGACGGAATTAAAACGGGGCGTAAAAAACTTTACTTTCGCGCGGAAAAGTGATATAATCCGCGTATGGTCAAGTTGTGGATAAAAATTTATAAACACGATAAAATCGTCAAGCAGACGGAAGTGGAACGCGACGAAAAGTTTTACTATTCGAAATTCGCCGAATACCTTTCCGAGGGGTGTTACAAACTGGACGAAGCGACGCCCGTCGTGCTTAAAAACCATATAATGAATTTTGCCAAGTACAATATGACCGTTTTCAAACCGTCCGATTTTATAGAATCCTTTCCGTACGACAGAATGACGGTCGAAAATTTAGACAGATAAATAAACGCCGGGAATTTGCATAAACTTTGTTTATGAAATTCTCGGCGTTTTTGTCTTTGTTTTCGCTGTGCGCAGTGGCGTTCAATTGTCTGACGCAGGCGATATTTTCGTTTAATCCGCTCGAATATCTTTTCGGAGCGGGCTCTTTCGCGGTAAGGCTCGTTTACGTTTTCGGCGGAGTGGGCGCGATTTATTTTATACTTTTTGCGATTATTTTCAAACCCTTCCGCACTCTCGGCAAGTAATAGCCGCTCCGTAGTAACCGTAAATTTAACTCCGCGAAAAAGCCGCCCTTTGGGGAGATTCTTCGGCAGAGCCTCAAAACGACGCAATAACAAGACGGACGACTTTGAAAAGTAAAGTGTTTTTATCCAAAAAGTGAAAAAAGTTTATAAATTTTTAAGCGGGGAAGAAAACGAAGTAAAAATATTGCTGTAAAATTATAAATTTACGCAAAAAATGTGGGTTAAGAGAATGGCAAAATAGCAGGTTGAGAGTTCAACCCGCTTTTTACTTATATAAAAAAAATAATTTCAGCCAATTAAGGCTAATTGATTATTAAATAGTTCTTCACTCGTCGCGTAGCCTAAAACTTCACGCGGATAGGCATTAACCCAATCTTGAACGCGTTTTACTTCGGTATCGCTTAAGTGTGAAAGGTTAGTTCCTTTCGGAAGCAATCGACGTATTTCGCGATTCAGACGTTCGTTAGTTCCGCGTTCGTAACTGCTATAAGGGTGACAGTAAAATATTTTAGTTCGCACGCCTTTACCGTAACTTGAATTTTCCATACCGTCGGTATCGGCAAATTCCGATCCGTTATCTACGGTAATGGTCTTGAATACCTTACGGAAAGTTTTACCGTAGCGGCGTTCGAGAACGTTCAGAGCGCGGACGACGTATTTAGATTGTTGCGCGGGTATTTTGAAAATCAATTCTTTACGCGTAAGTCTTTCACTGAAAACGAGTAAGGAATCTTTCGTCGGTCCGCACACGCAGTCCATTTCCCAATGACCGAAAGTTTTTCTTGACGAAATTTCTTCCGGGCGTTGCTCGATACACGTTCCTTTCGTAGCCCGTTTCGCTTTGACCTTTTTATATTCGCGTTTACGTTTAGTCAACTTAATATTTGCGAATAAGCCCATTGAAATATATCTGTATAACGTCGGCTTCGATATGCGTGTCGCAAACGGTAAGTTATTGCGTTTAATTTCGCCCAATACCGCGCACGGGGAAAGACCGTCTTCGAGTACTCTTTTTTCAACGTAGTTAATAAACGCAATATCTTTACCGATTTTCAACCCCGCGCCCCTTGCCGAACAGTTAAAGATATATTTCTGCTGGGCAATATCCGCGTTGTAGATAATTTCTTTTTTATAGCGATATTCTTTTTCGTAGTTATAGTAGTAGGCGGTTTTCTTCGTGATCTCTTGTGTTCCGCGTTTGATCTCTTTGTAGATAGTGGATAGATCTAGTTGTAATTTTTCTGCTATTTGTTTTTTGGATAGTCCTGCGGTTAAAAACGATTCTATTTTTAACCGTTGGTTATAGGTTAAATTTTTGTTGCCTTTATTTTTCACTTGTGTGTTACCCCTGAGTAAGGAAGAAAAGGAAAGTGCCGAGGCGAAGTCGGCTAAATCGCCTTAACTTTCGCCTCGGCGCTGTCCTTTTCCTTTTATTCCTTCTTTCTTAAAGTTAGATTTGATTTCGCTGTTCCGTAACGCCGCCGCGTTGTCAAGTACCGTGAAAATTTTCGTGAGCATAATGCTATGCATTATCCCCCCGAAATTTTTCACTAAAAGCCCTTGGCGTGCTTTTTACTTGACAACGCAGCGGTGTTACGGGGGAGAGCAGATAAGCAGTTGTCGCCCGCGACCACTGCTCTTTTAATTGTGTTTTTTTGAGAGTGCAAGGGCGTTCGTACTTTGAAAGTCGGTCGGCGCAAGCCGTTAAATTTATACAAAGGCAGGTAAAAGGATATGCAGGATTTGACAGGTTCGGAATTCAACCGCTTGATTAACTACTTGCGTGAGCAAAGTTGGTCATACGAAAAAATCGTCAAACTTATCGAGTACATAACCCGATAAACTTGACGAGATAACTTCTACCGCCATTCGGTAAAGAGTTGACAGCCTCCCGAACGGCAACCGTAGCGCGGGGCGATTACTTGCCCGCCCCGTTGCTCAAACTTTATTTTATTCTATCATTTACCCGCGAGAAATGCAAGCGTTTTTCGACGGGCGTACAAAAATTTTATCAAAAGGAGTAAAAAATGAGTTACTTTGACAAATGTTCTGTATGCAAATACAATATCAGTTGCAACTATTTCGCGCCGTTCTGCGACTTAGCGGAAATGCCTATATACGACGAAAAGGATTGTCCGTTAAATAAACAGAAAGAACAAACTTCGGATAACGAAAAGGAGTAAACAGTGTTTTGTATAATTCATAGGTACTTTTTCTGTTGCGACGATTGCAATCAGACTGCGGAATATTTTTCCGTAAAATCGGCGAGAGAACACGGCTGGGCGATAGCGAAAAATTATAGAAATTGCTACTGCCCGAAGTGTGCTCCGAGGCATAGAAACACGGGGCGAAATGGTGTACAACGTCGAAAACCATAAATAAATGGTAGAAATTCGAAGTCCACCATTAAATATTTTTCGCGGATAAGCCGCAAACAGTTGCATTTTATCCGCAAGTTGTATATAATACTATCAGAGCGTAGGCATTAAGCCAAGCGCAAATATTGGTCACCTTAAATGGGGCACGCGGCTTGTTGAAATACAAGC
>FR898463.1:5104-18595 GCA_000437515.1 Acidiphilium sp. CAG:727
TGTTGAAATACAAGCCGCAATTTTTTTACTTCTTCGTAAATTTACCGACAAAAAATTTATGTCGCCTTTTTATCTTTTTAGACCCAATATTTTTAATTTTGGATATATTAACATTTTTAATATTTCCGTCCAAATTGATTGCAGACCAACGAGAAAAATTCGCATCTGATTTTGGTATAGCATAAATCTTCCCGTCGCGAACTTTTCGTAATTTTTTAGCATTGTAATTGCCGTTCGCATATTCCAACGAAGTTATTACGTTTACATTACACTTATTGCCGTTTATCTCACGGATATATACATAATGCCCACCATTCAAAGGATTTCCGTTTAAGTCTTTTATTCCGAGCGTGGCATTATCGCAAAAACCTATTTTACCTTTAATCTTTTTCATTTTCTGCTTCCTTCCTGTTGTTTAGTTCAGTTATGAAATAACTGTGTTGCGCGGTAAGTTCTTCTATCGTCGCTTTTTCGGTAACGTATTCTATTAAATCGTCTATGCCGACGGGCGAACGCAAAGCCTTTTCCGTGAAATAATCGCTGAAACAGTCCGTCGCGAACCGTTTACTGTAAATCTTTTTATTCGCAAGATAATACTCGGTTTCGGTAATCTGTCCGTCCTGCGTTCCGTTCTCGACCTGAACGCGCAAAGCGCAATATCCGAATTCGTTGTAAATACTTGCATAATACTTCTGAATCTTCGCCGTTATGTTTTTAAGAATATACATTGTGAGCGTGTTGTCAGAGCGAGAGTATCTGTAACGGTAATACAACTTCACAAACTTTGAAAAAATAAAATCGTACAATAGTTCGGCAAGCGAGAACCACGGCATGGCGAGTTTTTGCTCGCCGCTTTCTTTTATGTAGACTATATCGCATAAGTCGCGGCAGTCCGCGCCCCAACTTTCGGGGCGTTGCTCGTCGGTTATAACTCTTGCGAACGGAAAATTGTCTACGGTGGCTGAATGTCGTACCATTTTAAGCCAACTGTTAAAACCGTCGTTTTTAGGATTTGCCGTTTCGTCTTTCTTCTTTTTGTCTATATTCTCTACGGCGTTGCCGCGTTTCTTGCCTATCTCGGTCATCATAACCACACCGAACTCGAAGTTATCTTTATTCGGATTGTCTTCGAGCATTTTTTTACCGAGCCTTAAAGTATCGAAGTCGAGTATATGCGCGTGCCGGCTGTAACTATCGGCAAAACGGCTATCACGCGCAAAGAAATCATTATTCCATAACGGGAAATTTCCGATGTCGTTCAGACTTCCGTCCGTTCGGATAGAATAGTTACTTAATATCAGCGAACTTTTTATAACGTAGATAAAATACAACTGCGAATAATTCTTTATAACTTCCCATATATCTACGGTTTTTAATTTATCGTCGTAAGTCAGACCGTAACGGTTAAAATCGTAACCGAATAAAAGAATACGTTTATCCCATTTCAAACCGTAACGCAATTGTAATTGACGGCTAATACTTTTACCGACTGCGACGTCAGAAGTTTCGTATCGCCAAAAATATTCGAGCCTGCTTATTACTTGACGGCAAGTTGCGAGATTATATATTAAATGCCGCTCCATACAGCCGCGCAGAAATAATTCGAGATTTATCCAAGGAAAATTCGGAAACTTCATATCGTTTTCAAGTATCTTCTCGAAAGCCTTATCACGAAACATTACTTCCTGCGATAACGCCATATCCGTTATAGCCGTCGTTTTCTTCTTGCCCATAGTTCCGCAGACCATATATACGATAGGGCGGGCGTTTATAAAACCGCGATTTTTCATTTCGTTATGATTCAGAACACGAATAGCGATAGACCTACGGACTATATCGAAAACGACAACGCCTAAAATTACCCACGACCACCAAGGCGCGAAACCGAATATTGCCGATAAATCGATTGCGAGTTTATATACTTGTCGATACAGGCTTTTTATATCGAAAGATATGACGAAATATAAATAATACGCTATTGCTTCCAATACTATCGTAAAGAAATTAAAATAAAACGCCCAGAGTAAAAGCCATATCTTCAAAAATGCCGAATGTTCGCGTAAGAACGCTAAAAAACTTTTTACGCACTTTATAATGGGGCGGATAAATTTTGCCGAAAAGCGTTTCCACGCCGCAAGAGGTTTACTGTCTTCGTTGTAATCGTTATTTTCTTTCGTAAGTTCTGTACGAAAGTAGGCAAATAGCGCAATTATCAACGGCAAAACCACTAAAAGAATTTTTGCAAACGACGAAAGACCGCACGAAAGCGCGTTCATATATCCGCCGAAATTTTCTTTACTGCGCCATAACTGCCAATATCTGTCCCAACTCGCTTTGAAAGCGACGAATTCTTTCGGCAAGACTTCGGCTTGTCCGTGTCCGAATAAATCAAAAAACGGGATTTTAGCGAAGTCGTTGACGGTGGCGGATACTCCGCCGTTTATCTCGAATATATCGCAGACGTAATACGCAAACGAAGTTCCCACGTCGCGAATACTCTCTATAAGTCTTCCGAACGCGTTAGGAAAACGCAAAAAGCAAACTACGAAGCCTATCGTTATAAATATCGCAACGTAATATCTATAATCTGTTTTTCGCAAACGTTTGAATAATTTCATATCCTAAAACCCGTATAAACAAAATATCCTATAAATAATGCAATCAAGATAAACAACAATACGGCGAGTAATCGGCGAACGGTGTTTCCCGTCGGAGTAGTGGTAAACCACGCCGCAACGCGGCGCAATATTCCGCTTTTAACCAGAACGCGAACGAGGGTTATAACAAGCCCCGTTATTACGCCTATCGCAACGTATATAAGTATCGTATTAATATCGAAATTCCCGTTTTTCATAATAACCCCGTTACAAGAAACCGCCAAGCCGGGTGAAAATATATTCTCAAAAGCACGGCGGCCCGTTTATCTTTTTCGGCGCAAGCGTTTACGCCTTAATATTCTTCTTCTGTTCATATCGCTATTTCCGTTTATGTTTATCCGTTACGCTCCATACGAAATCAAGGAACTTAATCACGATAGCGGCAATAAGAAGCACGGCTAAAACAATGAGCAAAATCTTTATGAATTTGACTACTGCGCCGCCTTTTTGCCACCACTCGGATATATTTTCGCCAATGTTCTCAAACGTGTTCTTCGTTGCGGAATCGGTATCGAAATAATCGTCCGCTTTATTATTTGCAGAATAGTTTAGCGCGCTCGAACCGTCAACGAATAAGAAATACGAATAATACGTTCCGTAATCGTCGTGTAAGGTTTCGCCTGCCGCCTGAATGACTTTATTTATTCCCAAACACAATACAGTGCCGAGAGTGCCCATATTGTTGCAGGTCTTATACAATTCGCTGCCTACGACTTTTTTACAGTCGTAGAACGAACGGCAACCGTCGGCGGTATATCCCGCAAACAATCCGTCAAGATTTTTAACCTGTTCTTTGAATATCGCAACGTAGAAATATCCGTACAAGTTTTCCGGTTTAACGTCAAATTCAGACTTGAATATAATTTTGTCTTTCGTATTCAGAACGAGTATAGACCAGTCCTTACCGTAACCGCTTGCCCAGTCCGCGAAGTTGGATAAGGGGATATTTATATATTCGTAACTGCCGTCGGACTGAATGGCTTTAAGCGCGGCTCTTCCGTAATCAAGTTTTATAGTGTAAACGTCGTTTTCGCAAGAAACGGATATTCTTTCGGAATTGACCGCGCCGAACCTTACCACAGTTAAATCTTCTGCGGAGTTCTTGCCTAAAAACTTTGCTACTTCGTCTGCGGTGGGCTTGTTTATATCCTTAAACGCCGTATTTCCGTTATCGTCTTTAATCTTTACTTCGTTCGTATACGTTTTTTTAACGGCAAAACCCGAATTTTTATAATCTTCTAAATACTCGACGGTTATTTGCCACTTATCCGTATAAATTACGTTAATCGGTATAATATTGCCTGAAGATAATTGACATAAAACGGAAACCCGAGCGTTTGCCCAGTCGTTGGGAGTAGCGGCAGATATTACGCGGGCATATTCGAGATTACCGCTTTCGATAGTTTTTACCCTGTAACCGTCGTGTACCGAAATAAAATCCGAACAGGGGTATTCCGAAGAATTACTATACGTTTTAACAAACCGATAATCGTCGGTTACGTTGTCGTAAACTCTGAACAGCGAATTGCGGATATATTTAACGGTTATCATAGCGGTTGCGGTGGCGTTATCCGCCGCGGAAAGAATTACGCCGTCGTAAGTTAATCTCTCTATCCGATTGCCGTTACTGTCCGTTATGCGTATCTTTTCGTCTATAAACTCGCCTTGCGCGGGTATACCTATATTCGTATCTCCGTCATAAAACGCAACCTTGTTTATCTTTGTATAGTTTGGCGTAGACCATATTTTATTCGGTAAAACTTTCGTTTTCCACTCTTCTCTGATTTCGCCGTTAGCATAAGATAATTCTGCGTATTTAACGGTAACGGTAAGTTCTACGGGCGGAACGACTTCTATTACAAGCCTTAACCCGCAATCTGCAAGTAAATTAGTATCGGCGGTAGATACGGTTATACTTGTTACGTCTGTTCCCGTCAAATGCTTTTTGAACTCTACCTTTCCGCCGTGCGGGTTGGTAAAAACATAGTTGTTAAAGTCCGTATTATCTACGTTCCAGTTAAAATTGTTTGAAAGGCGCGTTTTTATATTAGACGTATCGAACGTAATCGTAGTTGTGCCGTTTATTGTTTTTATATCTCGCGAACGAATAAATAACGCGCTGTGTTTATCGTCGTTGGTACGCACGGTAAGCGTAAAATCTTTCGCCGCAAATTCCCCGTAGGTTATAGTCAATTCGCCCCTGTTGCTGTCTTTATTAAAACGGTATTCGTAACCTTTTGCCTCGAGCAGAGTATATACATCCTGTAAAAACGCCGAATCGGTATTGCCGTTTATCGTATAGCCGACTTCTTCGCGGACGACGTTAAAATCGCTTAACGACGACTTATTGCTCAACGCCATAACTCTGTTGTAAACGTAAGTGCCGCTTAAACTCTTTAGATTTTCGACCTGATAATTTTCAGTCTGCCACGACGTTTCCGAATCATTTTGTATTAAAGTATTCTTATACTTAAAAACAACATTGATATTGCCTGTATTCGTGCTATATCCCGCTATTTTACGGTATCTTTGTAACGTTGCGGTGTCCGAGTTATCCATTGCGCCCGAAGTCAGTTTTTCATAAGCATAGTCCTGCATTGAAAAATGTATCTGATTACGGGTTTTTATCTCTATTTTATAAGTGTCTTTTAACGTTGCTTTAGACCAGTCGTTAAGGTTAGCCTTAGGACCGAATGTTTCTTCTTCGTACCGTTCGGTTCGGATTATAACCATCATAAAATAGTAATAATCAGGGGCGTAATTATTTCCGTAATTAAGCCATTTCACCGTTCGTGAACCGGTATCGGTTACGTTTATAAATTCGTAATTCTTTTGCAGATAGGTATAATTACCGTTGAACTCGTTTGAAAACGTGGCGGAAGAAGTCGAACGGAATAAAAGCAAACTTGTATGAACGCGCTGTTTATACCATAAGTTATTATAGTCGTCGATAGGATCCATACTTATTTCCCAGTCCGTCGTTCCGAAATTATAGCCATAACCCGCCATTACAAAAGAAACCTGCGGATTATTATTTTCCGTTATTCCGTAACTTGAAGACATTGAAAAATCCGTATAAGGTCCTGCCTTGGCAATAATTGCACGTTTCGGTTGATAAATACAAAAAACTGCTATAAGCGTTGACAAAACTGCCAACGCTATGCCTGCTATTAAACTATACTTTTTATTTACTTTCCGCATAAAATTACCCCTTAAATTCCTTTTCCGCCGATTTTATAATAAACAATAAAATCGGAATTATTTGACGGTTTAAGCCCGTAAGAATTGCCCGACGTACCCGCCAGATTCGATATGTTTATAGAACCCGTCTGATAAACAGTTAAAGACTGTAAAGTCGAATTACTGATTTTATCGCCCAAAAATGCCATTGCAAACCGACCTTTCGTTCCGTTCTTACCGCCGCCGAGAATAGTAAAGTCGGCAAGATTACCCGAATAATCGTAGCATTGTACGACGTACATTGAATGCGCTTCGAATATAAGTTGCTCGCCCGGCGCAAGTTTCTTACGGGTAACTATATCCTTTCCGTCGGAAGTCTTGACGTAAGACGCCAGAGTGGCGGTTAAAAGTTTTTGCGCGTCGGCAGAAGTCATATAATTCGTAAGCGCGGCGTTTAACTTCGATTGCACGTCGGCGTTCGTTGCGTAATTTCCGAGCGCGGAATTTAACGCCGAGTTTATATCCTTATCAGTCGCATAATCCGACAGGGCGGTGTTTAACAACGCTTTCGTAACGTATTCGTCGTTTACCTTATTCCACGAACGATAAAACCCGTCCGACGTATTTACGGCGATATACTTACGCACGAATATATTTTCTTCGTCGTTATGCGCGTATACGTTTTCTTCGCCCGTCTGCGACAATCTGTATATTTCGCCGTTGTATTGTATATCCGCGCCGTTATCCAAAGACTTTACCTGCGCGGCGGATAATTTACCGTTGTCTTCGGTAACTTCGATTATACGTTCGTTTATTTTTTCGTCGGCGATATTGTCCTTGAAAAAAGCAAAAAACACGCCGACACTGCCTAACGTTAAAATTATAACGAGTAAAACGGCAAGAACGTTGCCTTTACTTTTTCTCATAAACTGTACTCCTTATAAAAATAAGCCCGTAAAAACTCGCCTTACGGGCTTACCGATTTGTAAATTACTTGTTGAGCGTAACCGTAACTTGATTAACGTATTTATTCATATTAAATATAGTTACTTTCTTCGCGGTGTCCGTTACTTTGATAACCACGCGGAAATACTTGACGTTCTCGGTAACCGTTTCTACGGTTTGAGTCTTTTCAAGTTCGGTAGTGTCTGCCGACAGGTCTTCGCTTTTGCCTATAAATTTCTTATCCGCATTGTAATAAAAAATCTGATAGGTTACGTCGGCTTTGTCTTTTATATCGATTTTGTTGAACTTGTCCGCGTTCAAATGCTTAGTACGGAACGAATGTTCGTCCTTAATCTCTTTGCCGTCGTCCGCGTTCAACGAACCGATAGAATACGACAACGCGTTTACGTCTTTCGTCTTCTCGATTTTGCTTATCTTAACGAACGCAACCGTCGAAGCGATTACGAGCGCGCCGAGCAAAACCCAAATCATTACTCTTTTGAATTTTCGCCAAAACATTGTTTTTCTCCTTACTTCTTAACTACCTTAAATTTTTTAGCGGTCGGGTATTTTTTATGATTTTTAGAAATTACACGCCCGCCTTGATTAAAACCAGCCTTGAAAGAATCGCGGCATCCGTTGTTCTGAAAGTCTATTCCTTTACCTTCGTAAGCGGTACGATAACCCCTACCCGAATAATACGCTTTACGTTGAGCGTTGGTATATCTTTTTCTCTTTGCCAAATCAGTTTCCTTTTCCCTATAAGCCTGTGGGAGCGACTTAATATATTCAAACGGAAACCGCGCGCGCCCCCGCTTAAATCAGAACTTATCTTTCTTTTCCGTAAGGAAATCAAAATCGCCGAAAGCGTCTTCGCGTTGCTTTCTGTTTTCTTCTTTCAATTTCTTTACTTCGTTGACGTAAACTTTTCCTAATCCATGCGGGTCGCCTTTATCTGACAGACCGTCGTAAACGACGATTTCGTCTTCGGTGATATGAACGTACATATTGATTCGTCTGTACAATTGCTCGATGCCGTCGCAACTGTACCGCACCGATTTATACCAATATTTTATTGGTATAAACGACGTTATAATCATTACCTTGCAATTCAGAACCTTATTCGTAAAACGGCTTTTCATTGCCGTTGACGTATTATTGTCAAGCAATTTCAGAATATCGGCGAACTCGAACGCTTCGTCGCGCAGGTCGTCGAAAATTATTCCTTTTTGCCCCATATACATATCCAACGGGTCATTAGACGATGAAGATACGTAACAATCCAACTCGTGCGCGCGCATATACTTACGCGCGAAATAAGTTTTGCCCGTTCCGCTTTTACCGGTAACGAAAATAACTTTCAAATTACGGTCGGAATTAAGGCTAAGCCATTGACATTGAAGTTTCCATAGTTTTTGCAGACGGTCGAAACATTTCGGCTGTTCGGAAACGGCAAGTGAGTGTATATAGTCGAGTTGTTGCGCGTAACTGTATTTTTCAAAATCGCCGATAATCTTCGCTTGCTCGATTTCGGACTTAAAATCGAAATTCGCTACGACTTCCGAAAAATCATACTGATGTTTATGTTGCTGACTGTCGTTAGAGTGGGTCAGATACATCAGCATATCCGTTTTACGACCCTCGACTTTATTTACGAATTGCTCGGGGATTCCGAACCAACCCGCAACGTCTTTGCTATCGACGGTTTGCTGTCCGAAGTTTATGTAGATATGATAATGCGACGACGCGTCTTTATCTTTATCGTGGAGAATATAAGCCCACTGCTTGATTGTCCGATACTTTCTTAATATATCCTGTAAGGGACTTTTGAGATATTCGGGCTGTGTTACTACTTCGTATTGTTTAAGTTTCATTTTTAACCCCCGAAACTATAAACACGAATATTGTTTATCTTAAATTTATCTCGTGTTTCAAAAAGTCATTACGATATTTACTTAAATCTATGTTTGTTTTAATCTCCGAAAGATTATATTTTTCCGCGCCGTAAAACTTATAAAAGTCCGTACAATGTAAAAGATACGCCACGACGTCGGGAATAGTCGTTTTTAGCGAACCGCCGAAAAAATACGTTATGCCCGTGATTTTCTTAAACTCCGCTTGCGGTAGATACGGAACGGTTATTATATGACAGTGCGCTACGCCTTGTTTCGGGCGGTTATGTACGATACCCATACACTTGATACCGTTATCGTAAAAAATTTGCATAAATCTATCGAAACCGCAATCGAGCGCGCTTAACGGAATAGTATAATCGGCACAATTGATACGCGTTTTTGTGGACGAATTCATTATTTACCCCTTTTACACCGTTGTTTTACCCTTTTTTACCCTTTTTTTGCGACCCCCTTGACGAGCCCAAGGGGGTCGCGCGTTTTTTAAGGTTTTACCGAGCGTTTTGTGTTATCCACATTCGTTTGATTTTACGAATTTTACCCTTTTTACCCTTTTTATTGAAAGTATCGGGTTTATTCGTATAAATCTGCGGCGGTAAACGGACTTTCGCAGGACAGAGAAATATCCGCAACGAACGGTTTATTCGTAAATTCGTTAATTCCGTAGGTTAAATCCACGAGCGAACCTATCGCGAGTTTACGGAACTTCTCGTAATTGTCGGGTTTCGTAAGCGCACCGGCGCAGGTCGATACGCATACGTCGGTGGTTCTCGGATAATATAAGTTTCCGTTTTTCATTTTCGACGGAAGTAATCCGACCGTTACCCATACGGTTTTCTCGTTGTTGTTCTGCTTGTTTTCGCTTTCTCTGACTTGTAATACTATTGCTCTTTTCATTTTTAACTACTCCTTTTTGGGAATGAAAGATTAAACCCAACGTTATATATTTGCAAACGCTTTTAGCGTTATTGCCAGGGGAAGTGAGTTTTACCCCTCACTCGCGGGCTTTTGTTTGCCAAACCAACGGCTAAAAAGAATTATTGACAAACAAAAAATCCAAGACAGACCGATTTCTATCTTGGATATAAGTATAAAACTAAACACAAGACGGACGACTTGTAATATATACTTAAAAATCGTTGCGTTTTGCAAAATTAAGTGCTATAATGCAAACCGAGCGAAGGTTTTCGGAAAACACTTCGTTGCCGCTTCGATATTTTGCGGCAAATAAAAACCGAGGTAATTTAATATGTTTAAGTCGTTTTTCACGACGCGCCGTCTTGCCCGCGCGGGGATCATTGCCGCGCTGTACGCTCTTTTAACCGTTTTTCTGCAACCGTTTTCTTTCGGTATATGGCAGTTCCGGGCGTCCGAAGCCCTGACGGTGCTTCCCGCAATATTCCCCGAAGCCATACCCGCTTTGTTCGTCGGCTGCCTTATAGCCAACGTAGTAGGTAACGGTATCTGGGATATTTTTATAGGTTCTTTCGCGACGCTTATCGCTGCGGTTTTAACCTATATAACGGCAAGGGCGATTAAAAACGTTCACCTGAAATTGTTCGCGTCGGCTATTTTCCCCGTTATTTGCAACGCGATTGCCGTCCCCGCGATATTCGTTCTGTGCGGAATATCTTCGCACGCGTATATTATCGAAGCGTTGATTATCGGCGCGGAGGAAGCCGCCGTCGTATATACGCTCGGCGTGGTTTTGTATTACGCGGTCGTTAAAATCGAAGGTCGCCTGTCCGCCCGTAAAGCCGCCGATTGACAAATTTTAGCGATAATGATATAATGTAGTCGTCTTTTTTAAGGCGACTATTTTGCGTTAAGGAAATACTATGGCAAAAAACAAAAACGATAAAGAAAAAATAAGTATTTACGAGTACGAAGACAAATACGCTTCCAAAGCCGATCAGAAAAAGGCGAAGGGATTTTTTACGCTTATCGTCCTGACGATAGGCGTTCTCGTGTTTGCCTGCGCGTTCTCGCTGTTCAAGGACGTTTACGACGTGAATAAATACGCGGGTTACGCCGTAGGGGCGGCGCTTATAGTTCTGATAATATTATTCTTTATAATTCCCGTCGTAAAAATCGGTACGAAAGACAAATTTTCGGTTGACGTAACGGCTTATAATGCGCGGCGGGCGAAAAAACACAACGGGGTTTTGAGAAAAACGCTCGCCGATAAAATTATCGAATGTTATACTTCCACGACCGACGGCAATACCTGGTACGGCGGCGAAAGAGTTCTTGCGCTTAACGAGGCGAGAAATTCCGGCGACAATCTCGCGCTGCGCGCGGCTCTGGACGAGATATATAAAAAGGACGTCAAAAAAGCGGTTAAAGGAGTAATAACGAAGTGCGCCGTAAAGTCGGGCGCGTACTCGGCGATTTCCCAGCGGAACGCCGCCGACGCCCTTCTGGTTACCGCAATAAATCTGCAAATGATTAAAGACGTCGTCTTTATTTACGGTTTCCGCCCGTCGGACGCAAGACTTATGAGCATTTTCGGCAAGGTGCTTGCCAACTCTTTCGTCGCGTACGGACTGGGTAACGTGAAAGTCGGCAACGCGGTGGTTAAAACCATGGGCGACGTGGCGAGAAGCATTCCGCTTTTAGGTTCGGCGATCTCTGTCATCGTTGACGGAACGGTGCAAGGGCTGGGTAACGCGACTTTAACGGCGGTCATAGGGCATAATACGGTCAGGTATTTAATGAAAGAATATAACCTGCAAAATATACTCGACGACGCGGAGATTACGTTCGACGAAAACGACTTTGCCGACACCTGCGCGGAAGTCAGAAAAGAACTTGTATCCGAAAAAAAAGATAAGAAAAAAGCGGTCTGACGACCGCTTTTTTTACGCGTTGTTTTATATTATTCCGCTTTCTTTCGCGAGTTTTTCCGCATCCGTACCTTTAATTTTTTCGGTTACTTCTTTAAGCAGGATTTTCTCTTTAAGCGAAAGTTTCATGCTCGAAATCGGATTTTTATCGAGAGCGTAATAAACCGCTCTTAAAAGTTCGCGCACGTCGTATACGCTGCCCCAAACTTCGGGAACGGCTCTGTCGACGTCGAGCAGGGTGTAAACCGATTCCATACCCGTTCTCATCGAATATTCGATAGTAAAGATAGTATCTCTCGGAGTTTCCGCGAACTGACCTATAAACGCAAAGTTTACCGCTCCGTCGGGAACGACCTTCGGTCTGTCGGAGTTCTTTCTCGGTCTGAAGAACGCGTTGATGAAGGGCATATAACACGTAGTCGTGTTTGCTTTCGTCTTTGCGTACTCGTCGATTTTTTCGGTCGGAAGGCCGATGTGATACAGCCATTCTTTGCAGACTTCTTCGCCCGTACATTCGCGCATCGGTTTTTTCACGTAGTTGCCGGGACGGTCGGTGTTAAGCGAGTAAAGCCAGATAAGAACCGACTTTTTATCCTGCGATTTGAATTGCGGCTGACGGTTGATCGTCCAGGACAGGTACCAGTTGTCCACGCTGTCTTTTACGGTTACGATTCCGCCCGTGGTAACTCTGCCCGCTCTCGGATCGCGGCGGCAGATTTTTTCGATATATTCTATTATTTCGTCGTCCGAAGTTTCTACCGTTGCGCTCATCCAGTTGGTTTCGTCGGGGTGGTCGCAATAGTTGGACGGGTTGCCGAAAGACGGATCCTGAATGGCTATGTTCTTCCACAAATCCCACGATTCTCCGCCGCCTTTTCTGATTTTGGTAAGGTCGGGCGCGTGAGTCTGATCGCCGTAGCAACTCGTATCGGTGCAGCAGCCGTTGGTGATGAATACGAGATCGCTTTCGAGCAGGTCTATCGAGCCTTTTTCGCCGTTTTTAACGTATTCTATCTTTTTTGCGACTTTCTTTTTGCCGTTGATTTCGAAAACGACGTTCTTTACGTCTATGCCGTATTCTACCTTTACGCCGTGGTTTTCGAGATATTTTTGCAAGGGTTGAATAAGGCTTTCGTATTGGTTGTATTTAGTGAAGCGAAGCGCCGAGAAGTCGGGAAGTCCGTCGATATGGTGAACGTACCTTTGCAGGTATCTTTTCATTTCGAGCGCGGAATCCCACGTATGGAAAGCGAACATCGTCTGCCAGTAAAGCCAGAAGTTGCTGTTCCAGAAGTTATCGTCGAAGTAATCGCTTATCTTCTTGTCTTCGAGGTCTTCTTCGGGCGTCATAAACAATTTGCTTATCTGCATAGCCGCTTCTTTGTTAAGCCCGAATTTGTTGTCCGTATGCGCGTTTTCGCCGCGGTTGACGGTCGCTCTGCAAAGCGAGTAGTTGGGGTCGGCTTTGTTGAGCCTGTAATATTCGTCGAGAACCGAAAGCCCCGGGTTTTCGAGCGACGGAACGTCCCTGAACATTTCCCACATAACTTCGAAGTGGTTGTCCATCTCTCTGCCGCCGCGCATATAATAGCCGCTTCTCGGAACCGCTCTGCCGTCGCACGAGCCGCCCGCTATATCGAGTTTTTCGAGCAGGTGAATATGTTCGCCTTTCATCTGGCCGTCCCTGACGAGGAAGAACGCCGCGGAAAGTCCCGCAAGCCCCGTGCCGATAATATAAGCCGATTTGCCGTCTACGCCTTCGGGTTTAACCGGGTGAGCGAACGCTTCGTAGTTGCCTGATCCGTAATACATATATTTTTACCTCCGAATTTGTTTTACACCCGTATTATAACCCGCGGAAAAAGAAATTGCAATAGACGATTTTTTCGTATCGTCGTAATTTAAGACACTCTTTCAACATTGTAAAAATTTTATACGAAAACGCCCCCC
>FR898463.1:18608-28387 GCA_000437515.1 Acidiphilium sp. CAG:727
AAACCCCCGTTTTGCCCAAAAGGACAGACGGGCGTCCGAATTATATATCCGAATTATATATTATTTATTGAAATTATTGAAAGCGGTTTCTATCGAGCCTCCTACTATCCTGCTTACGCGGTCCACTATTTCTTCGGGGGATTCTTTCATATCGCGTCTTATCCAATCGAGAAGAACGCCCACGAAAGCGTATTTATAAAAGTCGGCTATATACTTTTTGTTTTCGTCGCGTACGGTTTTCCCTTCGGCTTTTTCGTCTACCACGTTTTTCAGCAGCGGATAGACGAGCCTGTAAAGGTATTGTTCGAGCATTTCGAGCGAAACCGAACGATATATGTTGTCTATAAATGTCTTGTCTTTTTTTGCGAGAGTGAATACCGCAAGAAAACCTTTCTGCCAGGTTTCGTAAGTTTTATTCTCTTTAAGAACTTTTTCCGTGTCTTCTATGCACGTCCATTCGACGAGGTCGTAAATGTCCTGAAAATGATAATAAAAAGTCTGACGATTTACTCCGCATTCGTCCGCTATATCCTGCACCGTTATTTTGTTAAGCGGCTTCGTGCGAAGCAGATTTTTAAGCGCGTAAGACATTGCTCTTTTCGTGATATCGCTCATAATATCTCCTATGCCGTGTAGGGCAGTTTACGGTTGGTTTTGAACCACTCCGTTTCGCGGAGTTCGGTCGGATTATTCGAAAAATACCGCGTTACGGAATTCCCGGCGGAACAGATTACGATATTGCCGTTCATAGACGTAAACTTGTTTGCGTCGTAGTCAACGCAAAGCGAAGTTACGAAAACCTGCGTTCCGGCGTTTTTGGTATAAACTCTGTCTACGAAGGCTTGCGTGGGGAATTGATTGTCTTTGTTTTTGGTATATTCCGGGCTGCCCGCGCACGCGCACACGCAGATCGCGTCTGGGTCGATAACGTCGAGAAGTTCTTGCGAAGTGGAAGTTTTCGAACCGTGATGCCCCGCCTTGTATAATCTCGTTTTACCCATTTTAGCCAAATTTTTCGTTACGAGGTCTTTTTCTCCGTCTTCTTCGAGGTCGCCCGTAAAGAGATAGCGATAGACGTTTTCGCCCGCCGTTTCGAGTATCTGGAAGCATACCGAGTAATTGTTTTCGGTTTTCGATTTTTCGTGGTAGAATTTATGTTCGAGAAATTCGATTGAAACGTTATCGTTGATTTTAACGGTCGCACTTGCTCCTCTTTCGAAATATTCGTTGACGAATTTTCGCTCTGTGCCTTTTTCTTTAAGTGTTTTTACGTTGTTTTCGAAATATTGATACAATCCCGCTTTATCGGCTTTTTGGTTAGTCTGCGCGAAAGTTACGACCGTGCCTATTCCCCCGTCGAACTTAGAGAAAAGACTGTTTTCGTAATTTTTGGTTGCGAAACCCGCGTAGTGATCCTGATGGGCGTGGGTAACCACGACGTATTCGAGTTGTCCGTCTACGTACGGCTTAACGTATTCGTATATATCGTCCACGCTGTCGGCGCGGCTGCCCGCGTCTATCAGAATTTCGAATTCGCCCGCGTTTATAAACACGCAGTCGCCCGTGTACTTGTTGCCGAGTTCGAGAAAGTGTACCGAAAGGGTGGTGTCGTCGGATTTTATCGCGTTTACCGCGTTTTCGTCGAGCGCGCCCCCTTGATAGACGGTTGCGGTTACTTTATCGGGGATAACGTAGGTTTCGTTCGCGGCGAAAACTCCGCCGGCAGCCCCGCCGACGAGTCCGACGAGAAGGGAAACCGCGATAGTCGCGATTAAAATCGCGCCGCTTATTTTCTTACGTTTAGCCATCGTTTTCCACCCCCGTAACTATTATGGTGCGTATGAGTTTCGAGTTTCTGAACGCGAAATGATCGACCGTATACTCTTCGTAGTAAATACCCGATTTTTCAAGGTCGATAAATTCGACTTCGGATATATCGTGCGATTTATCTTCGCGGTAATAAATTACGCGTTTTACGTCGTCTTTAAGCGACTTGCCGAAAAACGAAACTTCGACCCCTCCGCTTTGAATAAGGGCGTTCATATCCGAAAATTCGTTCGGTTTGCCCTCGGCGATCAGACTCTCTTTCAGAGCGGTAACGTCTATTTCGACGTAGTCGTTTTCTTCCGCTTTTATTCCGTTTACTGTAAACGTATCGAAGCGGAAAAGGGTGAGTTTTTTAGCGGCGAAAAAGCCGGCGGCGGCGCCGATCGCAAGGAAAATTATCGCCACGATTAAAATCGGCGATTTTCCGATTTTTTTAATCGTCTTTTCGTCTATCGTTACTTCTTTCGCTGCGGCTGGCGACGATTTCGTCCGTTTTACCGCTCTCGCGTCGTTGTATTTTTTAGCCATTGATTTAACCTATTTCTCTTTTAAGTTTTTTTCTGAAAATCATATAGAATATCGAAAACACCATGAATATTGCCGTAATTATTGCGGTGTACATCGTGGTCGAATTTACCGTTACCGATATAGATTTGCTTGCCGCCGTTAAAACGTTATAGACGTTTGCCGGTAAAATTTTCGTTAAAGCGTTCGTTATGAACGCGGGCGCGGAGGCGAGATTCGAAAGGGCAAGCCCCGCGACGGCGGGCGTGATAAACAACGACGTAACGGGTGAACTGCCCAGCCATATCGCGCTCCATACTTTTATCGTCGGATTTTCGGCGAAAAGTTTTATAACTATCTTTATAACCAGCCATCCCCACAGCGCAAACGAAAGAGCCATCCCGAGCGTCAGAAGCGTTATATTCGTCGAAATTGCGGAAATCACGGACCCCGTGAAAAAGGCGTTGATTTTGTCGGTGATAAGTTTTTCGACGTCTTCTTTCGTGTAAGTCTTTTCGCCGTCGGCGAAAAGGGCGGTTTTTATCGCGGCGGTTTCTTCGCCTTCCGTCGGCGTTGTAGACGAAGACTTATCGAGCGCGCGCCCTAAAACGTTATAGATAATCGAATCGGGGTTTATATTGCCGTTTTTATCCGCAAAGCCGCCGATAATCGACTTAATCGAGGACTTTATCGTTTCTTTTACGCTGTCGGGAAGATTTTCTATCGTAAGATTTTCGTACTCGCCCGTCGTCGAGGAGGCAAGTTCGTTTACGACTTCGTCTATTACCGCGATCGTTGCGTCGGTAACCGTATCAACCGTCGCGCCGTCGGCTTTAATCGCTTCGAAAATCATGCCCGACTTTTCGTCGAGATATTCGTCCGTAAGCCCTAAATCGTTAAGCACGGTATCTACGGTTTTATCCGATAACTCTTCGTTACTTATGAAGTCGTTTATCGTGTCCGACAGCGCGGACTTGACGGAGAGCCTCAACATGGATTTAGAAAGGTCTTCCACCACGACGTCTATACTGCCAGACATCTCGTCGAGAACGGTGGAAACGTTGGCGTTTATAACCCGCTTTATCGCCGCTTCGGTTTCCGCCTTATTGAAAAGCAGGGCGAAAAGTTGCGGCGTGGTCGCTTTTATCGAAAACGTAAGCGTAACTTTGTCTTTGCCGAGTTGATCGAGTACGTCGGCGATGACCTCGTTTTCGCTTATTTCGCCCGTTTGGGAGGAATCGGGCGAAGAATCTTCGGTTATAAGAACGGTTTTAAGTTCGTTCGTAAGTTCGGGCGTGGTTACTACTTTCGCCCCGTAATTCATGGCAGGGGCGAAAAAATAACTCGCTATCGTAAGAGCGCAAAAGCAGATTATTATCGCGTTGAAAACGTACGCCGCGATTCTCGTCGAAATCTTCATAGTAGTAACAGTATAATATTCCCGGCGCGTTTTTGTCAACGAAAAATTAAAATTTATTAAAGTTCTTGCTTAATTTCCGCAAATGTGATATTATGATAAACGGTTGTTTTTAATTTACCGAAAGATTTATAAAAAAGAGGTAAACATGTCCGTAAATATTTACGTAGACCGATTCGGCGGTAATTACGTCGGCGCGGTCGCGAAAGACGGGAAAGTCATGGAATACAGACTCGAAACGGTCAATAAAACGGTTGCGATAGGCAGCGTTTTCAAAGGCAGGGTAGAAAACGTACTTTGCGGAATGAACGCAGCTTTCGTGAACGTAGGCCTGAACCGAAACGGTTATCTTGCCGCCGGCGATATGCTTATGGACAGGTCGGAACTTATAGGCAACGTCGAAATGCCGTCTATACTCGACCTTAAAGTCGGCGACGAAGTTCTCGTTCAGGCTATAAAAGATCCTGCGGGGACCAAAGGCGTAAGGCTTACTTCCAACGTTTCTTTCGCGGGGCGTTACGTCGTGTTTATGCCCAATATCGATTTCGTCGGGGTTTCGAGAAAGATTACGGACGAAAAACAAAGAGAAAGACTTTTGAAAATCGCGCGCGGGTGCTGCTCCAAAAAGACGGGGGTGATTATCCGCACGGCGGGCGAAAACGCCGGCAAAGACGAAATCAAAAGAGAGATCGCGGCGTTGAAAAAACGTTACGACGCCATACTAAGGCAGTTCAGAAAACAACCCGCGCCGTCGCTTTTGTACGAAGAGGGCAACCTTGCGCTTCGCATAATCCGCGACGTGTATTCCGAAAACGTCGATAAATTTATAGTGGGCGATAAAGAAACGTATAAAACCGTACTCGAATACGCCAGAAAGTTTGAAACCGAACTTAAAAGCAAACTCGTGCTTTACGATAAAAAGCGGGATATGTTCTCTTATTACGGACTTTCCGCGGGCGTCGAAGAAATGCTTTCGTCCAACGTCGCCATGGCAAGCGGAGCGTATCTCGTCATCGATAAGACCGAAGCGCTGACCGTTATCGACGTAAATACGGGCAGTTTCGTCGGGGACGAAGATATGGAAGAAACCGCGTTTTCGACCAATCTGGAAGCGGCGGCGGAAATCGCAAGACAACTACGGCTCCGCAACATAGCGGGTATCATCGTCGTTGACTTTATCGACATGAAAGAAGAAGCCCACAGAAAAAAACTTCTCGAAGAGTTATCGGTTTATCTGGCTGAAGACAGAGAAAAATGCGCGGTCGTCGGAATGAGTCCGCTCGGGCTGGTAGAAATAACCCGCAAGAAAAAACGCCGCGAAAGCGTTTCGTCGCTCGTTCAGCCTTGCCCGTATTGTCAGGGAACGGGACTTATCGAATCGAACGACTATATCGTAATGAAGATAAGGGCGGGGCTGCTCGATCTGTTTGCCGACGGTTACGATAACGCGGTCATCGACTGCAACGTCGACATAGCCGAGTACATATTTGCGAAAAAATGTCTTAAAAGCGACGTGGAAAAAATCTGGACGAACAAGCGGGTATACGTGATACCGCATAAGACCTATCATCGCGAATTTTTTCTGATGAAAGGCGATAACGACTTTGCGATGAGCGTTCCCGAAAATGCTCGCCTGCTCTATTGATTTTTACCGAAACGGCAATTCACCGGGAAATACGCGGATAACGGAAAATAATTATGGAATATAAACTCAATTTCGAACTCGTTCCCGACGGGTGCTGGTATTCGAATTTAAGAAGCGAACTCCCTAAAAAACTATGGGATATCGTAAGAAAAGACGCATACGCGCGGGCGAACGGAAAATGTATGATTTGCGGCAGACCCGCAAAACGGCTCGAAGCGCACGAAAGGTGGAGTTACGACGAAAAGACGGCTACGCAAAAACTCGAAGACGTAATCGCCGTATGCCATACCTGCCACAGCGTTATTCATATCGGCAGAACGCAACTTACGGGCGAAGAAGATAAGGCAATAGAGCAGTTTATGAGGGTCAACAAGTGTTCTTACGCCGACTATCGCAAAGCCCTCGGCGAAGCGAACGCAAGACATCGTAAACTTAACGAAATTCCCGAATGGAATCTCGATATATCCTGGCTTGAACGCTTCGGTAAATAAAAATATATCGTCGTATATTTTAACGCGATAGTTTCGGGGAATTATCCGAATTCCGGAACGATAAGGGGGATTCAGAACGGAAGTATGAAAGTTTTTGCGGAAAAATCAAGAGAAGAAAGGATCCGAAGGGGAGTAACGCAAACGACGTTGTCCGAGAAGTCGCAAACGACCGACGGCGCGGCAAACGACCGGGAGCGCGGACGCTTCGAGCCGTCGCCCGAAATTCCGGCGGCGATAGCGAAATATCCCGGAGTTTCCGTCGATTATCTTCTCGGATCGGGAAACTGAAATGGATTGGCTGAAAATCAAAGATACGATCTTTAATCGTAACTTAACCTGCAATTTATGCGGCAGGGAAAATTTCAACGGCAAGCCGTTTTGCGATAAATGCTATCCGTTGCTTGTAAGAAACGACGGCTATATCTGCGATCACTGCGGTTCGCCCGTCGAATATCCCGTGGAATATTGTAATTGTTGCGCGGGCAAAAACGTCAATTTCGACTTTGCGAGAAGCGAGTTTATCTATACGGGCGAGGTCAAAAAACTCGTACGCGCAATGAAGTTTTCGTCAAAAGCATACCTTGCCGACGTATTAGCCGAAGAAACTTTCGAAAAGTTTATAAAGTGCGGATATAAGGCGGATATAGTGCTTTACGTGCCTATGACGAAAAAGCGCGAAAGAAGCAGAGGTTACAATCAGGGCAGGCTTATCGCGCGGCGGATAGCCTACCTTGCGGGATTGCCGCTCGGCGACGGGGTGGTTTCTAAAAAAGAAGGCGTGGCGAGGCAGGTCGGGCTTACCCGCGAAGAGAGAAGAAGAAATCTCGACGGAAGTTTCCGCGTGGAAGATAAGTCCGCGGTTGCGGGCAAAAGAGTTCTGCTCGTCGACGACGTAATGACCACGGGTTCTACGATGGACGTGCTTTCCGCCGCTCTTAAAAAGGCGGGCGCGGCAGAAGTGAGCGTTTTAACCGTAGCCGTAACCGCGAGAAAATTCAATTTTCGCGCGGGCAATGAATCGGGCGAATAACGGAAACCGTTCAAAAACCGCATTTTTTTGCATTTTTCTTGAAATACTCACTTAAAATTATTGAAAAATACGACTGAATATAGTAAAATATATCAAACGGCGAGTTTTTGCCGCTAATTTTTATAAAAAGGATTGTTATGGGGCTTATTAAATTTATTTTAAGCAGCGATTCGAGAATAAGTTTGCGTAAAATCAAGTCGCAGACCGAAAAAGTTCTCGCTCTTTCTCCGAAGTACGAAAAGATGACCGATTCGGAACTCAAAGACCAGACCGTCGCGCTTAAAAACAGACTTAAAAACGGAGAAACTCTTGAAGACATAATGTACGACGCGTTCGCCGTCGTAAGAGAAGCGTCTTACAGAGTTCTTAACATGCGTCATTATCCCGTTCAGATTATGGGCGGTATATGCGTTCATCAGGGCAGAGTTGCCGAACTTAAAACGGGCGAAGGTAAAACGCTTATGGCGACCTTACCCGCGTACCTTAACGCGCTCTCCGAAAAAGGCGTGCATATCGTTACGGTAAACGATTACCTTGCGAAGCGCGACGCCGAGTGGATGGGTAAAGTTTACAGATTTTTAGGGCTTACCGTCGGCGTCAATACCCACGATATGTCCGACGAGCAGAAGCGCGCCGCCTACGCCTGCGATATTACTTACGGAACGAACAACGAATTCGGTTTCGACTATTTAAGGGACAACCTTAAAATCAGCATGGCGGATATGGTACAGCGCGGACTTAATTTCGCGATCGTCGACGAGG
Source organism: Acidiphilium sp. CAG:727 (assembly GCA_000437515.1). GTDB lineage: Bacteria > Bacillota > Clostridia > Christensenellales > Borkfalkiaceae > UBA10281. The sequence goes on from FR898463.1 coordinate 26,285, forward strand.
TGGACTCGATATTGATCGACGAAGCGAGAACTCCGCTTATCATTTCGGGCAGAGGCGAAAAATCGTCGAACCTTTATTACGACTGCAATCGCTTCGTCAAAACGCTCAAAGCCGACGAAGACTACACCGTCGATCTCGAAGACAAGTCCGTACAGATTACCGAAGAAGGCGCGAGAAAAGCGGAAAAATTCTTCAATATCGAAAACCTTGCGGATATAGAAAATTCCGAACTCAACCATCACATACAACAGGCTCTTAAAGCGCACTTTATTTTCAAGCGCGACAGCGATTATATCGTAAACGACGGCGAAATCGTAATAGTAGACGAGTTTACGGGTCGTCTTATGATAGGCAGGCGTTATTCCGAAGGTCTGCACCAGGCAATCGAAGCCAAAGAAAACGTGGTGGTAAGAAACGAAAACAAGACTTACGCCACGATAACTTTCCAGAACTATTTCAGGCTTTACAATAAACTCTCGGGTATGACGGGTACTGCAAAGACCGAAGAGGAAGAATTCAGGACGATTTACGGGCTCGACGTACTCGAAATTCCGACGAATAAGCCCGTACAGAGAATAGACTACCCGGACGTTATCTATTCGACGGCGGCGGGCAAACTCCGCGCGATAGTCGCCGAGATTATCGAACGCCACGCGACGGGGCAACCCATTCTCGTAGGTACGGTTACGGTAGAAAAGTCGGAAGAAATTTCCCGTTGGCTTATCAAAAACAAGGTCAAACACAACATACTCAACGCCAAAAACCATAAGCGCGAAGCCGAAATCATAGCGCAGGCGGGTAAAAAGGGCGCGGTTACGATAGCCACCAACATGGCGGGGCGCGGAACGGATATACTTCTCGGCGGCAACCCCGAATTTATGGCTGTACAGGACCTTCGCAACGAAGGATATTCCGACGACATGATAGACGTCGCTACGTCTTACGTTCAGGATATAACCGACGAACAAAAAGCGGTAAGAGATAAATACCGCGAATACCTTAAAGAACACGAAGAAGTTACCGACGCCGAAAAGAAAGAAGTAATCGCTCTCGGCGGTTTGCACATCATCGGTACCGAAAGACACGAATCCCGCCGTATCGACAATCAGTTGAGAGGTCGTAGCGGTCGTCAGGGCGACCCCGGATCTTCGCTATTCTTCATTTCGCTAGAAGACGATCTCGCGAAGCGCTTCGGCGGCGAGAGATTGCAAAGCATATACAGGGCTTTCAAGGTTGACGACGACACGCCGCTTCAATCGAAAATGCTCTCCCGTTCTATCGAAAACGCGCAGAGAACTATCGAAGGCAAGAACTTCGGCATAAGAAAACACATAATCGAATACGACGACGTAATGAACCTTCAACGTAAGATTATGTACGAAGAAAGAATGAAAGTTCTTCGCGGCGACGACGTTCATCAGGACGTTCTGAACCTTATCCCCGACTTCGTCGCGGAAATCATCCGTTCCAACGCGGATATGAAGCAATCGCCCGTCGATTGGGATAAAGACAGACTCAATAAGGCTTTGGAAGACAGAGCCTTACCGCCCGAAACGAACTTTATTACCGACGAAGTCCTTGAAAATTGGGACGCCGAGTATATTATCGATAAAGCGGTAGAAAAAGTTATCGAGTGCTACGAAGAAAAGATTGCCCGCTATAAAGAACAAGGGCTTGACTTCTCCGATTTCGAAAGATTTATATTCCTTAAAGTCGTCGATAACAAGTGGATAGACCACATCGACGCGATGGATAAACTCAAACGCGGCATTTCGCTCCGCGGTTACGCGAACGAAGACCCCGTTATCGCCTATAAAAAGGAAGGCGTAGAAATGTTCGACGCGATGACGGCGAGCATACAGGAAGACGTAGTCGCGTTGCTTCTTAAATCGGAACTTCGTAAAGTGGAAGAACCGCGCAAAGAACCCACCGCCGATTTAGTCGAAAACGGCGGCTCGAACGACGGCTCGCGCGGCAACGCGCCCATCGTAAGGTCGTCTACGGTCGGCAGAAACGACCCGTGTCCTTGCGGATCGGGCAAAAAATTCAAAAACTGCTGCGGCAGAAACCTGTAAAAATTTATAAAACGAAGACGGCGGGCGG
>FR898464.1:0-4020 GCA_000437515.1 Acidiphilium sp. CAG:727
CGGAAGTTTTTCCGAGATAAACGCTCGCAATGAAGTTATTTTGAGTTTTATCAAGGTTTCCGTCTTCGGTTACCGTGCCGGGAGTAACAATTCTTATAACCCCTCTGTCAACGAGTTTTTTGCCCTTTTGCGGGGCTTCCAACTGCTCGCATACCGCCACTTTTTCACCCGCGGCGACGAGTTTAGCAATGTATTGTTCCGCCGCGTGATAAGGTATGCCGCACATGGGAGCGCGGTTTTCAAGTCCGCAATCTTTGCCCGTAAGCGTTAAATCGAGAAGTTTCGAAGCCTTTAACGCGTCGTCGAAAAACATCTCGTAAAAATCGCCTAAACGATAAAATAAGATGCAGTCTTCGTTTTGTAATTTAGTATCGATATACGTCGCCATCATCGGCGTGCAACGCTTTTTAATTTCGGTTAAATCGTACATCTTTTCACCTTAAAGTATTTCAATAATCTCGCCCATAAGCGACATTCCGCCCGCCGACGTAATTTTAACGTTGACGAACTTGCCGATTACGTTTTCATCGCATGAAAAGTACGCCATTTTACCGCGTTCGTCGCGACCCATGTAAGAATTTTTCTTTTCGTCGAAGTCTTCGACGAGAATTTCAACGGTTTTTCCGACGTAAGTTAAAGATTCTTTGCGGTTTAGTTCGTTCTGAACGTCGATAAGCCGCATTATTCTGTCTTTTTGTATTTCGGGGTCTATCTGACCATCCATAATCGCCGCTTTCGTCCCTTCACGCTTGGAGTAAACGAACGTAAACGCACCGTCGAATTTTACGGTTTCGACTAATTTTACGGTGTCGATAAAATCTTCTTCGGTTTCGGTCGGAAATCCGACTATTATGTCGGTAGTTATTGCGCAATCGGGAATGATTTTTCTGATCGATTCGATTTGCGAAAGGTATTTTTCGACCGAATATCGCCTGTTCATAAGCGATAAAATTCTGTTTGAACCCGACTGAACAGGTAAATGTATCGCGTGGCAGGCGTGAGGATTTCTCTTTATCGCTTCGATAACGTCTTCAGTTAAATCTTTGGGGTGATTAGACATAAATCGAAGTCTGAACTTACCTTCTATTTTTCCGATTTCATCTAATAGCGAGGCAAAACCCACGTCGTTTTTTAAGTCGTGCCCGTAAGAATTTACGTTCTGACCGAGCAACGTGATTTCTTTGTAACCTTCGTTTACCAGATTTTTAACTTCGTCAACGACGTTTTCCGGAAGTCTGCTACGCTCTCTGCCGCGAACGTAAGGAACGATGCAGTACGAGCAGAAGTTATTACAACCGTACGCAATATTTACCCAGGCGTTGGGGTAACTTGAACGATAAGGAGTAATTTCTTCACAGATTTCGCCGTTTTTATCGAGAATTTCGACGACCCTTTTCTTTGTATCAATCGTTTTTTGCAGAATTTTACCGAACTCGTCTATATTGTAAGTTCCTATTATTACGTCGACGAACGGAAAGGTCGCGGAAAGTTTTTTAGCAAACTCCCCCTGCTGCGTCATACAGCCGCAAACCGCTATTATAAGATCCCGTTTTTCTTTTTTAAGTTTTTTGTACATTCCGATATTGCCGAAAGCGTGTTGTTCGGCGTTTTCACGTACGCAACAGGTGTTGAATACGATTACGTCGGCATCTTCGGCGATTTGCGTTTCTTCGTAGCCGAGGTCACGAAGTTGTCCCGCAATTTTTTCGGATTCATGGACGTTCATCTGACATCCGTAAGTTTTTATTAAATATCTTTTGTTCATAAGTAAGTATATTATACTAAAAATATACTTTTTTCACAAGTAAATGAACGCAAATTCCGGGCATAAAACGAGATTAAAAGACCATAATATCGTTGACTGACATGAAACTTTTTCTAAAAATCTTATCGCTATCGATATTTTCGCTCGTAATAATATTTACGGGCGCTTTCGTATATTACTCGGCGGTTACGCAAGGAGTAGATTTAGATCCGTCAAAATTAGAAAACGCGACGTCTGCGTGTTCGGTTTACGACGGAAACGGACAAGAAATAACCTTAAACGGAGGTGTTGCGGCAGAAAACGAACTACCTGAAAATTTACGCAATGCGTTCGTCGCAATAGAAGATAAACGATTTTATTCGCATAAAGGCGTTGACTATAAAGGAATGGCAAGAGCGGTAATAAACAACGTAAAAAACGGAAAAATCAAAGAAGGAGCGTCTACAATAACGCAACAACTTGTAAAAAACGTGTATTTATCGGGCGAAAAAACGTTAAAACGCAAATTAAAAGAAATCAAACTTGCGCGGCAACTCGAAAAAAAATATTCAAAAACAGAAATTCTGAATTTGTACCTGAACAAAATATATTACGGCGAAGGTTCTTACGGCGTGGTTGCTGCGGCAAAAAGATATTTCGGCAAAGAACCTGAGAACCTTTCCCTTTCGGAGTGCGCGACTCTTGCCGCTATTGTAAAAGCGCCGTCGACTTACTCTCCCTATAAAAATTACGAATTATGTAAAGGCAGAAGAAATCTCGTACTTAAAGAGATGCTTTCGCAAGGTTTTATCGAAGAAACGGATTATGGCTCTGCCGTTAGCGAGCTGATAACGCTCGCAGATAAAACCGACGAAAATATTTCGGATTTCAGCGACGAAACTATATGCGAAGCAATAGAAATTCTCCATAAGGAAAATGCGGAACAACTCAACGGGTATAAAATTTATACGTCGGTCAACCGTGATTTACAGAAAACGTTACCTACCCCTACGATAAGCAATACGGCAAGAGATTTCATCGCTTTGGTAACCGATAACTCTGTCGGTAAAATCATAGCGTATAAATCAACGATCGGGCAAATCAGGCGATGCCCCGCGTCGGCTGCCAAACCATGGCTCGCCTACGCGCCGGCCACCGAAGAAATATACGCGCCGGCAATCGAAGAAAGGTACGTTACCGAAGCGACTAAAATTTTAGACGAAAAAACGAATTTCGGAGGATATACGCCGTCAAACGCGGGGAAAAATTATCAGGGCTACGTCAGCGTTAAAGAATCGCTCTCAAAAAGCCTGAACGTTCCCGCAGTAAAAATAGCGAATTCTTTAGGTATGAAAAAAATTAAAGAATACGCAAGAAAATTGAACGTATCGTTTACAAACGACGATTTGTCAGTATCTCTCGGAAATTTATCGGGAGGAATGACGTTAAAAGAATTGACTTCTGCATATTCCCCCTTTTTCTCGAACGGATATTATAAAAAAGTTGGTTTTATCACTAAAATTATCAACCCGGACGGTAAAATCGTGTACGAGGGTGAAAATGACGACACCGTAAAAGTATTTTCGGATAGCACGTGTTTTATTATAAACGATATGCTAAAAGAAACGGTTAAAAGCGGAACGGCTAAAAAATTATCGGCATTAAACTTACCCGTATATGCAAAAACAGGCACTAACGGCGACGAACACGGTAATTCGGACGCGTATTGTATTGCGTATACCCCGGAGTACACCGTGTCGGTATGGATGGGTAATGCGAACGGAACTCTGATGCCGAATTCGATCACCGGCGGAACGGAACCTGCTAAGACGGCGAAAGAAATATTTTCTTGTCTGTACAAGAACAAAACCGTTAAAGATTTCGACGTCCCCGATTCGGTTAAATACGTTGAAATAGATAAAAAAGAATATGAAAACAATCAAAGGCTTGTGCTGCCCGATACGTCGTCACGTGATAATCCGTCGTTCTGGTTTGCCGTAGGCACTGAACCCAAAGGGCACGAGAATATAATTATGCCTATTATAAAAGATTGCAAAATAACAGTTAATAACGGCAATATTATAATATTTATCAATGCGGACGACGGCGTGTCGTATTCCTTAACGGATAAGAAAAACCAAATATTTCTTTTCGGAAAAGGCAAATCCGAGTTAGTTATTAAAAATACGATAAAAGGGATAAAATACGAATTTACTATTACGCCTTACAGCCGCAACGGCGACGATATAACGTTCGGTAAAGAAATAAAATTGCCG
>FR898464.1:4049-21643 GCA_000437515.1 Acidiphilium sp. CAG:727
GGGAAAAACCCGGCGGCCAGTTGATATTCGTATTTTGATTATAATTTTATGACTTCAACGGTTTCGAGCGCTTCGTTGATTAAGCCGTTTACGTCAAGTTTAGCCTCTTCTTTAAGTACCTTTTCCATTTTAGGTTTGATTGCGGGAAATTTAGGTAAGAAAACCGTACAGCAATCTTCATAAGGTAAAATCGACGTTTCGTAAGTGTCGATTTTTTTTGCGATCTCGATAGTTTCCAGTTTGTCAAATGCAATCAACGGGCGGAACACCGGCATTTTTACTACGGAATTAGACGAATTTATGCTTTCCATCGTCTGTGAAGCAACCTGACCTAAACTCTCGCCCGTAATTATCGATTGCCCGCCGTGTTTTTCGGCAAGTTTTTCGGTAATTCTCATCATAAATCTTCGCATAAGCGTTATCATAAACTCTTCGTTACATTTTTCGTGTATTGCTTCCTGTATATGTGTGAATTTAACGACGTATAAGTCCATGCCCGCGCAATAAGCGGAAACCATTTTGCCGAGCGTTATGACTTTCTCTTTAGCCGCTTCGCCCGTATACGGATAACTGTGGAAGTGCACGGCGGAAAGTTTCATGCCGCGCTTACACATCATATAACCTGCAACGGGGCTGTCTATGCCGCCCGAAAGCATCAAAAAGCCTTTACCCGACGAGCCTGTCGGCATACCTCCGATTCCTTTGATATAATCGGTAAAAATTAAACTTTTTCCGTTTTCTCTGACGTCTACGTTGATTAAAAATTGCGGGTTTTTAACGTCTACTTTTAAGTTTTTGCCGTAAACGGATAAAACGTCGCCGCCGATAAGAGCAGACAATTCTACCGAATGATATTGAAAAGTCTTATCCGCTCTGTTGGTTTCGATTTTGAAAGTGCCGGTTTTATCTTTGCATAATTCTTTTGCGCATTCCGCTATATTTTCTCTCGAACTTTCAACGCAAAGCGCAGGGCTTATCGTATGAATGCCGCACACCTTTTTAAGCCTGTCGATTATTTCGTCGTAGTCGTTTTCGTCAAAATTCTCTATTAAATAGCGCATTTGCATCTTTTCGAATTCGTAATCGATGCCGGTTAATGCTCTTTTGATATGCTCTTCCAACAAGTTTATAAAGTAAAATCTGTTTTTACCTTTTAAGAAAATTTCGCAAACTCTGATAATTATTACTTTTTTCATCCGTTCATAACACCTTTTAACTTTTTAACGCAACCGAGCAGATCTTCGGCGCAGATACGCAATTCTTCTTCGGTCGTTTCGGCAGTCGTACTTATACGAAGCGCGCCGTCTAAAACCGCTTTATCGTATCCGCATGCTGTCAGTACTCTGCTGTAACGGTTTCTTGACGAGCACGCCGATCCGGTACCGACGATTATATTCTTTTCTTCGAGCATGTGAAGTATGACTTCGCCTCTTAGCCCTACCGCAGATATGCTTACGATGTAAGGCGAAGAATTTCCGCTCGTTATAATTTTCAAATCTTCGTCTTTAATTAAATTCAAAAACGATTGTTTGTTTTTTTGCGCGATTTCGAAATTTTCTTTCAAATTTCTTCTTTTTTTTTCGGCGGAATCTCCGAAAACCGCTATTCCGAATACATTTTCGGTGCCGCTGCGAAACCCCGACTCCTGACCGCCGCCGTAAATCAACGGAGTTAAGTTAAGTTTCTTGCGTTTAATCAATGCTCCGACACCTTTAACCCCGCCTATTTTATGCGCGCTTATCGAATATAAATCTACGCATTTACCGAGTGAAAACGGTATCTTACCGAATGCCTGGACTCCGTCGCTATGGAAAATTACAGACGAATTCAACGCCTTGATTTTTTCGGAAAGATTATTTATATCGTTTATCGCGCCCGTTTCGTTATTTACGTGCACGACGGAAACAAAAGTTGTTTTATCGTCGATTAAAGAAAACAAATTACTTTCGTTTACGCTTCCGTTTTCGTTAAGTTCGGCAAACCTTACGTCTGCTCCGCGAGCCTTTAACGCTTTGAATGTTTCGTATACGGCGCTATGTTCGCCAGCCGTCGTTACGAAATTACCGCGTTTGCAGAAAGAAAGTATAGCCGTGTCGTCGGCTTCGCTCCCGCAAGACGTAAAAATAATTTCGCAGTCTTTCGGAAAATACGCCGCAATTTGTCCTCTTGCAGTTTCTATTCTTTTTTTGGCGTCTAAACCGCCCCTGTAGAGGGCTGAAGGGTTAAAGAAGTTTTCGCCGTAAATATCTTTATTTTTCAGTAATATTTCAGCGTCGGGACGTGTCGTCGCCGCATTGTCGAGATATATCATTTATAGTCCTTTTCAATGACCGTCTTACCCGTAAAATTTACGAGGTTTACGAGATATTCTTCTTTACATTCAAACAAAACGAGATATTTTATTCCGTTTACGGTCGCAACGACGTAAAAGCCGTCTTCGATATATTTGTTGGGAGTGGCGTAAAGTTTCTTTATGCCCGGACTCGAATACCATTTTTCAAAAGTTTCACTTCCGATTTTACCTACCTGCTCAACTTCTTTCGCTTCAAAAACGAGCATTCTTTTTCTGCGCTTGTAGTTCACGACTTTCACTATTCTCGTCGATCCCGAAACGAATATACAATCCACGCAGTAGTAAATTTTCGTTCTGAAAAAGAAAAATAAAAACGACGATATAGCAAATAACGCAATAAGCGGCAACGCCGATAAAAAATCGGCGAAAGAAAAAATAAGAAAAAATGCCGCCGCTATCGCCGTAAGCCAGCCAAACACGGAATATACGACGTAAAACGCCTTTTGAGTTTTAATATTTTTAGGCTCAGCCGATTCTTCGTATAATACTTCGTTCATTTTTTCCTCCGATCTTTTGTATACCTCGCGCAAAATTATATCATTATGCGCGGAAAAAATCAATTAAATTAAAATAAAACGGCGAGTTTTAGTTCAATTTAGTTTTACTTTAATTTAACGAAAGTAACTCCGTGCTCCCCTTCCCCGTACTTACCGAATCTGAAACTTACGACTTGTTTGTTTTTTCTTAAATAATCGTGTATTGCCGAACTTAAAATTTTCATACCCTTTCCGTGGATAATTTTAACCTCTTCGAGATTTGATAAAATCGAAGCGTCGAGGAATCTGGACACTTCTTCAAGCGCGTCCGGCACGTTGTATCCGATCACGTTGATTTCGGTCTTTACGGACGGCGTGATTTCCCGTTTAAGCGATACCGTGGTTTTTCCCGCGTCAACCTTGGTCGAAACGACGGACAATTTATCGAAAGGAGCTTTCATACGAAGCGAACCCATGAAAATTTCCGCTTCTCCTTTTTTGCGGTTTACCGCGTGCACCGTACACACTCCGTCGATATTTTTATAATAAACTTTATCTCCTTCTTTCAGTTCGTCCGGGTCGACCGGTTTATAATTTACTAATTTTTCTTCAACGTCTTCCAACGAGTACTTTTTGTCTTCGAGCTTATTTCTTAAAGTTCTTGCTTTTATTAAGTCGCCGCTCGTCAGTTCTTCTTTATCGAATAGAATTTTGATTTCGTTTATTATATCGTCCGCTTCTTCTAATTTCTCGTTGACCAGTCTACGGGATTCGGCTTTGGCTTGCGCGTAAAATTTTTCTTTTTCTGCGTTCAGTTTATCCCGGGTTTTATCGATTTCGGCCAGCGCGGCGACTTCTTTCGCTTTGATTTCCTCGATTTCGGCTTTGAGTGATTTACATTCTTGACGAGTTTTTTCGGCTTCTTTCAGAACGTTTTCAAAACTCGTTTTTTCTTTGCCGACGAGTTCGGTCGCTCTTTTTGTTAAATCGTCGCTTAATCCCAGCATTTTCGATATTTCTATCGCGTTTGAAGTCCCGGGAAGCCCAATATTGATTTTGTAAAGAGGTTTGAAAGTTACCGGGTCGAATTCCATACTCGCGTTCGTAATGCGACTTTCTTTGTACGCATATTCTTTGAGCGCGGAATAATGGGTCGTAATTATACCCTTGCTGTTTCTTTCTATAAGTCTTTCAATAATTGCCCGAGCAAGCGCGCTACCCTCGTCCGGGTCTGTCCCCGCGCCTATTTCATCTATTAAAACGAGAGAGTTTTTATCGATATTTTCAGTGATTTTTATTACGTTTTTCATGTGCGACGAAAACGTTGAAAGGCTTTGTTCTATGCTTTGTTCGTCGCCGATGTCGCAAAAAATCTTATCGAAAACGGAGATCTTACTGCCGGCGACGGCGGGTATAAACAACCCGCTCATCGCCATAAGGCAAAACAATCCGGTTAATTTCAGCGTGACGGTTTTACCGCCCGTATTTGGTCCGGTTATCAGCAGATAATTATACTTTTCGCCGAGTGAAAGACTTACGGGGACGACCTTGTTTCCGTCTATAAGCGGATGTCTGCCTGACTTAACGACTATTGAGCCGTCCGAAGTCAAAATCGGCTCGACGCATTTATTCTTGTAAGAATATATTGCCCGCGCGTATATTCCGTCGATTAAACTTATCAGTCTGTCGTTCTCGATCAATCGATCTGAAATAATTCCGACTTTATGAGATAAATCGGCAAGAATTTTATCTATTTCGGCCTGTTCTTCGAAAGTTGCCGCTCTTAAAGAGTTATTTAGTTCGAATACCGCCGTCGGCTCTATAAATACCGTCGACCCCGTTGCCGACTGATCGTGAATAAAGCCGCTTACCTGCCCTTTATATTCGCTTTTTACCGGAACGACGTATCTGTCGCCGCGCATCGTTATTACGTTGTCTTGCAGGTATTTATTGCTTCCTCTGACGTACGACTGAAGTTTTTCTCTGATTTGTTCGTTAAGTCTTTTAAGATTTTTACGAATAGCCGCGAGTTTTTCGGAAGCGTTGTCGGACATCGCGTCTTCCGACAAAATTTTACTTCTGATTTCCTCTTCGAGATATTGGTCGACGTAAATCCCCGCGCAATAAGATTTGATAATTTCCGCTTCGGCGTTCGACGAAGTAACCGAAGTATATAAAATTCTCGACGATTTAAGAAGTCTTGCGATTTTAAGAAGGTCGCCCATACCGAGAGTCGAGCCCTTTTGCGCGCGAAGGAGCGCGTCGCCGAAATCGTCATAAGATTCTATTCCGCTTACTCCGCCTTTATATAAGAGTTCGGACGCTTCTCTCGTTTCCGCAATTTTAAGTCTGCATTCGTCGAAATCGCTCGTCGGACAAAGAGTTTTAACGCTTTCCGCCGTTTTTGACAAAACGCAATAATTCGAAACGATATTCAGCACTTTATCAAATTCGAGTGTTTTTATTATTTTTTCTTCCATTAAAGCACTCCTTTTTTAAGGTTGCCGTAATATATTTTATCGTATTTGTCGTTAATAATCAACCTTTTCGTATCTGCGTCCAAACCTACTAAATTTATCAGTTTACCGCCGTAAATATCGGTACTTACGTTGAGAACCGTGCCGTTATAGATTTCAAAGCGACACCTGCCGTTAATTTTGTATCGCCTGACTGAAAATTTATGACCGAGTTCGTCCGTAAGTTCGTTTATGTTTTTCCGATTGCAGTTCTTGCAATTTCTGCCGTAAGGACAATACAGAAGTTCCGCAAGCATAATATTACCGTTGGTAAATACGACTCGGTCAGCCCCGAAATCGGAAATTTCCTGAAGCGATAATTCTTTTGAAACCGCAATTGCTTTCGCGCCTTCCGCCAAAAGTGCGTTTTCGTCGAATTTATTGAAAACGTTTAATCCGAGCCCGGCGATAAAAGGTTTCGATAGAGATTCCGCAATCGCGACACCGCTTAATCCGTCGGCATAAAAGCCGTCAAAATATTCGGAAAGTTCTTTAATTTTGACAATATCATCCTCGGTCAGAAACGATGGAACGAATAAATAAGCCGAGTGTTTTTTCTTTGCGATAACGTCGTAATCGTCGGGGAAATAAATAAACGTATATCCGAGTTTTTTATCGTTAAAATCATCGGAGATAAGCAGATTATAACTATCGGATATTTCGTTTTGCAATTTCGGAATTTCAAGAAAATCGCCGTCGACTGCTTTCGCTTTACTCTCGCCGTAGAATAATTTTTCGTACAAAGTCGCTCTCAAATTATTCAGCGCCGATTTCAGGACGAACGGTTCTCCGTTAACTATCGCCTTTACCGTCGGCATAAACGGATATTTATCGGTTTTAGAGAAATTCAAAGATAATTCTTCTTCGGTTATAGGTTTCGTTTTTGCTTTTTCGAGAATTTTGTCGCTCCTGACTGCGTAATCTCCGCAAACTGCGGTCAGATAATCGCCTTCGGTTGCGGATACGAGAATTTCTACGGGTGCTTTTTTGGCTTTTTCGAGTAATTCGGTCGCAAGTCCGACGTCTTTGGTTACGTTTACCTGATCGCCGATTTTTACGTTGCCCTTATAAGCGAGAACTTTACCGTGCGATAAAGCGACCGCGTTTCCGACTTCGTAGCCGTTTCTTATTATCTTAAAACCGCTGCCGTCGTCGAACGTTTCGTCTGTTTCGACGATTATCCGTCCGTTTTGGGACAACTTGCCGACTAAGCCGACTTTTAAGCCTTTATGATTTTGTATTTTATCCGATATAATATCGGCCGCCGTGCCGAAAGGATAACCTGAAGTAAAATCACCGCGATTAAAGGTTTTTTTAATCTCCGTCGTATCCGAAACGCCTTCGTCTATGGCTTTCCTGTATGCTTTAACTACGGAAGCGACGTATTCGGGAGTTCTCATTCTGCCCTCGATTTTTACGCTTTTAACTCCGGCTTCCTTTAAGTCTTTGAGTTTATCGATGAGGCATAAATCGGAAAGAGAAATTGCGTATTTGCCTTTGTTTTCGGAAGATTCGAGTGTGTACGCCCTTCTGCACGGTTGTTTGCATAACCCCCTGTTGCCGCTGTTTCCGCCGACGAAAGAACTAATATAGCAATGCCCCGAAAACGACGAACAAAGCGCGCCGTGAACGAAGACTTCGGTTTCTGTCAGTTTCGCTATTGCCTTAATTTCGTTTATTTGGGTTTCGCGGGCCAGAATAACTCTTGAAAATCCTTTACTTAACGCATATTTTGCGCTTTCGGAATTATTTACGCCTCCTTGCGTGCTTAAATGAAGGATTATTTCGGGGAATATCTTTTTCAAGGTTTCCGCCAAAAATACGTCCTGAACGATGAAAGCGTCAGCGCCGGCTTCGTAAGCGTATTTAACCGTAGAAACGAATTTGTCAAATTCGGCATTTTTTACAAGAGTATTTACCGCGACGTAAACTTTAACGTTGAATACGTGCGCGTACGCTATATAATAGCGAACATTCTCTTTCGTGAAGTTTTCCGCATTTTTTCTTGCCGAAAAATCGCTTAAACCGATATAAACGGCATCGGCGCCGTTGTTTATCGCCGCAAAAAAACACTCAGCGTTCCCCGCAGGCGCAAGTAATTCGAACATACCTATATTGTATCAAATTTTATCGCTTTTGAAAAGAAAAAACGGGAAAATTTCTCCCGTTTTAATAATTTATTTTATCCTTGCCCTACTATCATCGGGCTTATAAGCACCGAAGGCACTTTTCCTACTATCAGATTGTCGTATATCAGCATCGAAATCTCGTTTTTTACCGTTTTGTTACCCGTACGCGTGAGCACTGCGGTTTCACATCGTAAATTCAGCATTAAAGTATGCCTCGTCTGATTTATTCCCGCTTGCGAAAAATTCGACACGATTTCGGTTTTGACAAAACTTACCGAAAGTAATTTCATGCGTATTTTCTTTCCGAAGCCCGCTAATAATCTGATACCCGTAAACGCCCCTATCGGTATCTCTACTCCTTTGTCCGTTTCTTCATTCAGAATTTTCTGCGTTCGCTTCGATATATCCGACGCGATTTTGTTTACGCCGTAACTGTCGGTACTTAAAAGAACTATTTCGCCCTGAGAATTTTTATCTACCCGTATAATGGATGAAAAATCGTAGCCTTCGGATAAGACCGAATCGAAAGCGCGATAAGTCGCGCCGGTAATCGTCGCCGAATAATCCTTAACCGCATAATCTTGCAAAATTCTGCTCGACGAAACGTATAAACTAACAAAGAATAATCCGAAAATCAGGATAAAAGCGACTATTTTTATCCAGATTTTCTTTTTTGTCTTTCTCATACGTTATTATATGAAAATACCGCTGAGTTATTGAACCGCGCATCGCAATAAATATTTAATTTTTCTTTGATTTCGCCCTGAATATAAGCGCGATGAAATATCCGAATAAAATCGCTGCCGTAACGCCTGCCGAAGCCGCGCCGAGTCCGCCGGTAAACGCGCCGAAAAGACTGCTTTTTGCCCCTTTTATCGCCCCGTTTGCAAGCAGGTATCCGAAGCCGCTTATGGGTACGGTTGCGCCCGCCCCGCCGAAATCGACTAAATATTGATACAGCCCGACCGACTGCAACAACAGTCCCGACAACATGAAATATACCAGAATTTTACCGGAAGTAATTTTAGTGTAATTTATGAGCAATTGAGCAATCGCGCAAATCGTTCCGCCTACCGAAAAGGCTTTAAGATAAGCAAGTAATATTTCCGTAATCATATTTTATACCTCGTTTTCTATCGCGACGGCGTGCGCGACCGACGGAATAGATTCCCCCTGTTGCGACGACGTTGTCGAAAGTAACGCTCCCGTTGCAACAAAAAGTATCCTGTTGATTTTTTTCTCGGTAAGTTTTTTATAAAAATAGGAATTGAACGTTACCGCGCTGCACCCCGCTCCGCTGCCTCCCTGATATTCCCGTTCGTCGATATTGTATATCAATTCGCCGCAGTCGACGTGGTTTTTATCGATGTTATAACCTTTTTCACGCATTAAGTGCTTCAAAATCCTGCTTCCGAGCGCACCCAAATCGCCCGTTAAAATCACGTCGTAATAATCGGGATCTCTGCAAGTGTCTTCAAAATGCGTTATAAGCGTTCTTCTTGCGGCAGGAGCCATCGCAGCCCCCATATTGTTCGCGTCTACGACTCCGTAATCGGTTACTTTCCCGAACGTGGCAAAAGTAATCTTTGGGAAATCGCCTTTTAAGGAAGATATTACCGCCCCGCCCGATCCCGTAACGGTCCACTGCGATTGCGGCGGGCGAATACATCCGAGTTCGAGAGGATACCTGTATTGTCTTTCCGCCGTAGAAAAATGACTTCCCGTAGCCGCCACCACGTTCTCGAAGTATCCCCCGTCTACGAACGTCGCGCCGATTGCAAAGGCTTCGCTCATGGTCGAACAGGCGTTATATACTCCGAGGAACGGAACGTCGAATTGTCTTGCCGAAAACGACGAAGATATAATCTGGTTTAATAAATCACCGGAAATAAGAAGTCCTATATCCGAAATTTTAAGCCCTGAATTTTTAATCGCGTGTTCGATTGCGTAAGTGAGCATTTTACATTCGGCTTTCTCGTAAGTTTTCTCTCCCAAAGTATCGTCGTTTACCTTTTTTTCGATATATTTTCCGATATTGCCTTCGGCTTCTTTTGGGCCGGCTATCGTAGAGGTCGCTATTATCGACGGTTTATTATAAAAACGAATCGTAGAGCCGCTCATGACAATAACCCCGCAATATAGTAGACCAAACCGACGCCGACGCTTCCTATCACGCCAAAGACGATAATCGGACCTGCGACTACGAACATTTTTGCAGCAAGACCGTAAATATATCCTTCCGCTTTGAACTCCATCGCGGGGGAAACTACCGAATTGGCAAATCCCGTTATCGGAACGATCGAGCCTCCGCCTGCGTATTTGCCTATACGGTCGTAAACGCCAAGACCTGTCAGAAGCGAGCCTAAAAATATCATTACTACGGAAGTAACTCCCGCGAGTTCGTCGCCGTAAAGACCAAGCCCGTATTCGAGCATAAATCTTACGAACTGGCCTATAAGGCATATTACGCCGCCGACCCAGAACGCATGAAACAAACTTCTTTTTTCGTTTGTTTTAGGAGATACGGAGGCTACGTAATCGAGATATTTTTTCTTCACGTTATTCGATTCCGTCTTTCTTTTCCTCCTTCGCGCCTTTGACGACACAATTATCTCTGTCGCCTATATTTTTCCATATTTCATAAGTTTTCATCTAACGATAATATGGGCGTTAACAGAATAAAAATTCAGGTTTTATCGAGAAATTCCGATAAGTTATTATAAAATATATCTTCAACGGATTTTTCGCTGTATCCGAGTCGAAAGAGTTCGTCTTTCAGAACGGAAAGCGAGTCGTAATCTTCGGTTATGCGGCACGGCAAAAAATCGCAACCGTAAAAATCCGTTCCGATGCATAAATTTTTAAGTGGAAATCTCTGACAATAATAATCGATCTGTCGGGCAAATTTTTCTATCGGTAATTTTTTTTCGTTCGTCGAAAAATATCCGCACAGCGTAACGCCTATAAGTCCGTTCTTTTCGACTATCAACCCGATTTGCCAGTCTTCGATATTGCGTTTGTGTCTGAATACTCCCGAAAAACAAGTGTGAGAGTCGACTACCCTGTCGGCGTTTTCGATTACGTCGATAAATCCTCTTTTCGACAAATGAGCGACGTCGATTGCGATTTTTTCGGACGACAGTTTTTTAACGAGATTTATGCCTTCGTTTTTTAGTCCGTATAAATAATCGCAACCGTAGCCGAACCTGTTTTCTCCGTTCCAGGTAAGCCCGACGTAAACGGGTGAAAATTTTATAAGAGTATTGAAATCCAGGTCGTCGTAACCGACGTCTTCAAACGCAAGGTATCTGCTTTTTGAATAATTTGCTATTTTGCAAATTTCAGAAAAGGTTCGTTTACCTCGAAAAAGCGCCGTTACCGTTTTACGATCTTCACCGTAAGGGGTAACGACGCCGTCGCCGCAAGTCAGTATATCGTTATGAAAATCAGCAATATTCATAACTTAGTATATGTTTTAATTCGATAACCGGTTAATTTTTAAGTCCAGAATCGCAGGTTTTATCCGTGGTATTTTCATCGGGGTCTTCGTCGGTCAGTTCTTTGGGAAACAATTCGATTTTAATTTTGAGAGTGTTTTCGTCGAACGGAAATTCGGTTTTGTCGCAGATAATACCGAATTTTGCGTTTATTTCGGATAATTCTTCGTTAAAACTCGTAATCCCGTCCGTTATAACGTCGTCTATCCTGTCTAAAAATTCGTCTCTGATTTTCGCAAAACCGTTTTCGGAAGAAGAATAAACCGCTTTAAGCGTGGAAATATCCTCTTTTAATTTGTCGGAAAGAGGCTTCAAGCGATTTTTTATCGTAACGTTAAGTGTCGAAACTCTGTCCATCGTGCGGGATAATTTCTTTTCGATTTCGGATTTAGAATCGTCGTCTGAAGCAGATAACTCCTTTCTTAACGTAACGAGTTTTGCCTGCGCTTCGGAATATTCCGCGCTCATATAAAATTCTTTTTTGCGCCTGTCGATTTCTTTTTTTAAGTCTTCGATTTCTTCTAAAAGTCCGGTTGCGCAATCGTTGAATGCGGCGGATAGTTGCCCGTACGATTGCCGCTTGATTTCGTCGATATTCCGTAATATTTCTTCGGAATACTTTTCTTTCAATTCTTTGACTATTTCTTCGTAACTTTCGTTTACGTTGTCGACAATTATCGGTTTTTCTTCGTTATACATTTTTCAGATACTCGACTTCTTCGGCGGTAAGTTTGCGAACCTCACCCCTGTTAAGACCGCGAAGCGGCAAATCCCCTATTTTTATTCTCTTTAAGAAATCCACGTTTTTGCCGACGCTTTCGAACATCTTTCTGATTTCGCGGTTTCTGCCTTCCGAAATGGTAACGTGTAATTTAGTGTAATCTTTACAACTCTCTATAACTTTAACCGAGCATTTTTTTGTCATTTTGCCGTCTATAACAACGCCGTTTCTTATCTTTTCGACTGCTTTTTCGGGAGTTTCGCCTTCAGTTTTAACGAGATAAGTCTTCGGAATTTCATTGCTTGGATGCGTAAGACGGTTTGCGAGATCTCCGTCGTTTGTAAAAATCAACATTCCTTCGGAATCGTAGTCGAGCCTTCCGACGGGAAAAAGTCTTGCCGTGTTTTTAGGAAGTAAATCCATAACGGTTTTTCTTCCCTTTTCGTCTTTTACGGTACATACGTAGCCCTTCGGTTTATTCATGACGTAATATTCGAATTTTTTTGCAAGCGATACTTTTTTGCCGTCAACCGAAACGCTGTCGGAATATTCGTTTACTTCGACTCCGGGTTTAATTACTTTCCCGTTTACTTTTACTCTGCCTTCGGATATTATTTCGTCGCACGCCCTGCGGCTGGCGACTCCGCATTCAGCCAAATATTTATTTATTCTCATTAGTATGCGTCCTGTATGTTACTTCGTATTCAGTGTATAGATATTTTCCGAAAAAATCAACTGTTTTGAGCAATAAATTCTAATTTCGCCAACGCTTTCGCCTATTTTGAAGTTTAACGGCAAAATTTCGGGTAAATTCAACTCGACGTTTATATCGTCTTTTTCGCTTATCGGATACGAAAAACCTCTTTTTACATACAGATCGTAAGCGAATTTTCTGTCCGGAGTAAAAGCAACGTAATCAAATCTCGTTTCGTCGAATAATCTGATGAATTTATATTCCGAAAATGCGTTTTTAAGCAATTCTTCACTTCTTTCGAACATTTGCGGACTATTAAGTACGACCGAAATCACTTTCATCCCGTTTATAGTAGCGCTCCCGACGAAACATTTTCCCGCCTGTTTGGTATAACCCGTTTTAACTCCGTTTGCTCCATCGAAAAAATTTAGTAATTTGTTCTTGTTTTTCCATATTCTTTTTTCGCCGCTTTCAATTTCGGTCGCAACGTAAGTTTTCGTAGATACTATTGCAGAAAATAAATCGTTCTGTAAAGCGTGACGAGTTATTTTGCATAAGTCTTCTGCGGTAGTATAATGGTTTTCGCGCGGTAAACCGTGCGGATTTTCGAAATTACTGTCATTTGCCCCGCATTTTTTCGCGGTATCGTTCATTAATTTACAAAAATCTGCGATATTACCGCAACAATACGCGGCGAGCGTTTCCGCGCAATCGTTTCCCGACCTTAACATTAAACCGTATAAAAGATCTTTGACGGTAAATTTATCGCCTTCTTTAAGGTATACGCTGCTTCCTTCGACGTTCACGGTTTCGGTAGTTACTTGTACTACGGAATTCACGTCGCAATTTTCGATAACGGTTATTGCGGTTACTATTTTAGTCGTACTTGCCATAGGCAATTTTTCTTTTTCGTTATGAGAATATAAAAGCCTTCCGCTTGAAACCTCCATAACCGCTTCGGCCGACGATTGCGAATATTCCGCAACAGCGAACGTATTATGACTGCTTAGAATTACACATATCGTAAAAAGTAGTAATATTATTGATAATTTCTTCATTTTTTAATTTTTTCTATAAACTCTTCAACCGTATCGAAAAGCCGGGTATAAACGTCTTTATCGGTTGAAATCAGTTTTACCCCCGTATCGCTGCTTGCTAAAAAACCTATCGGTTTCATTGATATGACGGCGCCGCTGCCTCCCGCAAACTGACTGTCACGACACGTGTTAAGCCGTTTAATTTCGCCGTATTCTCCTCCGCCCGTCATAAGTCCCATCGAAACCTTACATACCGGTATAACCGTACTTCCGTCGGTCATTATCATTGGTTTTCCGACTACTGCGTTCACGTCGATTACGTTGCTCAGATCGTTTATCGATGCTAACGTAAGATCTTTTATCTTGTTATTCTTTTTGATTTTTTTAGGCATTCGTCTTTCCTCCGAATAATTTATAGATGAAGGCTTCGATCAGGGCAAATAAATTAAAAACGACTATAATTTCATTTAACGCGCCGTCAAAGCCGTTTTCGCCCGTAAACGTTACGTCTAATCCGAAATCGGTATACCTGCCCTCTTCTTTCATTACCGCATACGCCGCTGCGCTTGCGCAGCGAATTCCGTTGGTCAGGCAATACAGCCAGAATGAAGCGGAATCTTTGAGAAAAATATTTCCTTTTACTTTAGTAAAATTTAGCCTGAAAAGCATATCGGTAGCGTTTTTATTCGGCTTAAACGCCTTATAATCTACTGCGTATGCTTTTTTATCGCTAAAATGAACAATAACGGCTTTTTTAGTAAACCCCACATAACCGGAATTGATTCTGAGATTAGCCGGTACGAACAGAGTGTAAAAAATTTTTTTCTTCTCGAAATCGGCGAAAATCTTTATTCTGACGGTCACGGGTAAAAAAAGAGCAGATACCGCCATGAAAATTACAACGTATAACGTCATAAGCAAAGTATCTGCACTTAATATTAAATTATTCAATTTCAAAATCAATAACGTTCGGGTTCGTCGTATTCCTCTCCGTTAGTATCGACCGTAACTTCTTCCATAATCTGGTCGCGAAGTGGTTTATCGTTATAATCCGTATTGCATTTCGCTATTTCGTCTACCACGTCCATACCGTCGATAATCATACCGAAAGCGGCGTATTGCCCGTCGAGATGAGGTGCGTCTGCGTGCATAATAAAAAATTGCGAACCTGCGCTGTTTGGCATCATCGAACGCGCCATAGAAAGTACGCCTCGTTTGTGTTTCAGGGGGTTTTTGAATCCGTTTTTGTCGAAATCTCCCCTTATGGTATACCCCGGACCTCCCGTTCCGTTACCTTTCGGATCTCCGCCCTGAATCATGAATCCTTCGATTACGCGGTGGAAGCAAAGCCCGTTGTAAAATCCTTTGTTTACGAGAGAAATAAAGTTATTGACCGTGTTCGGCGCGTATTCGGGATAGAGTTCGGCGTAAAAAGTCTTTCCGCCTTTCATTTTGAAAGTTACTATAGGGTTATTGCTCATTGTATTCGCCTCTGTCAGTTTTATAGAGTTTATAAATTAATCGTTTAATTGATCGACCGTAATTCCCGCTTCTCTGAAAAGTTCCATAGAGAATTCGTCGGGATAGCCGTAACAATATACGACGCGTTTGATTCCGGAATTGATTATCATCTTACAACATATCACGCACGGTTGATGTGTGCAATACAAGGTTGCGCCGTCAACCGAGATACCGAGTTTTGCGGCTTGCGCGATGGCGTTTTGCTCGGCATGAACGGCATAGCAAAGTTCGAGTTTGGTTCCGCTCGCAACGTTTAATTTTCTTCTTAAACATTCGCCGCGGGATTTGCAGTTCTCTATACCGCTCGGAGCGCCGTTATATCCCGTGGTCATAATCCTCTTATCTTTTACTATGACCGCTCCGACTTGTCTGTTTTCCTGAAAACAACTCGACCATGTTGCCACAAGTTTTGCCATTTCGATAAATCTTTTATCCCATTTATCCATAAAATCGTCCCCGAAAGGTTTTGTCTGCTATATTTTAACACAATTCGAGATATTTAGCAATAATTTTTTTCCATTTGTCGAAACGGAAACCTAAAAAATAATTTTTTTGAAAAAAAATATTAAAATGAACCTAAAAATTATTGACAAAACTTAACAAAAGGCTATAATAGTGTTAGCAGTCTAACGTATAGAGTGCTAAAACAAAAAACCGGAGGTAAATTATGAAAATTAAACCTTTATACGACAATATTGTAGTCGAATTAAAAGAACAAAACGAAACGACGAAGAGCGGATTCTTCCTTCCCTCCTCTTCGGAAAAATACGTTACCGCAAAAGTATTGGCGGCAGGATGCGGAGTCGACGGGAAAATGCTCGTTAAAGAGGGTGACGTCGTACTGTTCCCCGCAAATTCGGTAATCAAGGCAAAAGTAAACGGTGAAGAAGTTTCGATTATAACTCAATCAGACGTTCTCGCCGTCGTAGAATAATATTATAAGGAGTGACTTATTATGGCAAAACAGATTAAATACGGCGAAGAAGCAAGGAAAGCGCTTGAGGCAGGCGTAAATACCCTCGCCGATACCGTTAAGATTACGTTAGGTCCCAAAGGTAGAAACGTCGTTCTCGATAAAAAGTACGGCGCTCCGCTGATTACCAACGACGGCGTTACGATCGCCAAAGAAATAGAACTTAAAGACCCGTTTGAAAATATGGGGGCGCAACTCGTTAAAGAGGTTTCGACTAAGACTAACGACGTCGCCGGCGACGGAACGACCACCGCGGTAGTTTTGGCGCAGGCTATTATCAAGGAAGGGCTTAAGAACCTTGCCGCCGGAGCAAACCCGATAGTATTGAAGAAAGGTATACAAAAAGCGGTTGACGCGACGGTAGATGAACTTAAAAAGATAAGCAAACCCGTTGAGTCTAAAAACGCGATCGCGCAAGTCGCTTCTATTTCGGCAGGCGACGAAAATATAGGCAATCTTATTTCAGAAGCAATGGAAAAAGTCGGTAAAGACGGCGTAATCACCATTCAGGAAAGCAAAACTATGAAAACCGAACTCTCTACCGTCGACGGTATGTCGTTTGACAGAGGTTATGCTTCGGCGTATATGGTTACCGATACCGATAAAATGGTAGCAGTTTACGACAATCCCGTTATCCTTATTACCGATAAGAAGATTTCTTCGGTACAGGAAATACTCCCCGTCATCGAACCCATCGCTCAACAAGGTCAGAAACTTTTAATTATTGCCGAGGACGTAGAAGGCGACGCTCTCGCCGCTTTGGTGGTAAATAAATTAAAAGGCGTTTTCAACTCCGTTGCCGTTAAAGCCCCCGGATTCGGCGACAGAAGAAAGGCTATGCTCGAAGATATTGCTATTTTAACCGGAGGTCAGGTGGTTTCTTCCGAACTCGGCGTCGAATTCAAAGACGTTACGCCCGACATGCTCGGTCGCGCAGGACAAATCAAGGTCGATAAAGACAATACCGTTATTATAGACGGCGCGGGCGATCCGGATGCAATCAAGGCAAGAGTTTCGTCTATCAAGAAACAAATCGAGGAAACGACTTCCGATTACGACAGAGAAAAACTTCAGGAAAGACTCGCCAAACTTGCGGGCGGCGTAGCCGTCATCAACGTCGGCGCGGCGACCGAAGTCGAAATGAAAGAAAAGAAAATGCGTATCGAAGACGCTTTGGCAGCCACGAAAGCGGCGGTCGAAGAAGGTATCGTTCCCGGCGGCGGAACTGCCCTTCTTACCGCTATTCCCGCTCTTAAAGCCTTAATTGCTAAACTTTCGGGAGACGAAAAGACCGGCGCGCAGATTATACTTACCGCTCTCGAAGAGCCCGTAAGACAAATCGCAAAGAACGCAGGACTCGACGGATCCGTTATTTTAAGTAATATATTAAGGAGCAGAAAGACAAACTACGGCTTCGACGCATATAAAAACGAATACGTCGATATGGTGGAAAGCGGAATAATCGACCCGACGAAAGTTACACGTTCGGCTCTTCAGAACGCCGCTTCTATCGCCGCAACGTTACTCACCACCGAGAGTATCGTAACCGATATTCCCGAACCCGTACCCCCGATGCCCCAAGGCGGTCAAGGCGGAATGGGCGGAATGTATTAAAAATATTATGAAGACTAAAACCTCCTACTAAAAAAGCGGCGGTCTCGAATAAGTTCGAGACCG
>FR898464.1:21650-31212 GCA_000437515.1 Acidiphilium sp. CAG:727
CGAATAAGTTCGAGACCGCCGCTTTTAGCCTGAGATTGAGATTTCAGAATTTGATAGTTTCCGCATTTTTCCCTACTATCGACAACGAAAAATCATCAAAGTCAAGAGAACGGATAAATTTATTTAACCCATCGCCGGTAACACCTTCGATTTTCTTGACTTTGTTGTCAAAATCAAAGATTTTATCTGTAAAAAGCAAATATTTTCCGAAGAGCATCATTTGCGAGGCAGTGTTTTCGCTGCCGAATTCGAACGAAGAAAGCATTTGCGATTTTGCTCTTGAAAGTTCGCTTTCGCCTATTCCGTCGTTTTGTAATTCTTTCAAAACCGCGAATATCGCGTCGTACGCTTTATTGACGGTTTCTTTATTAACCCCTGCATAAACGGCTAAACTGCCCGTATTTCTGTAACCCGACGGATAGGAATAAACTGTATAACACAGACCTAATTTTTCCCTTACGGTCTGGAATAAACGACTGCTCATCCCCGAGCCGAGAGCAACGTTCATCACGGTCGCTTCGTTGTTGAGTTCGTCGTCGTATTTTACACACGAAAAACCGAGCGCGAGGTGTAATTGCTCGATTTCTTTATTTTTAGAAATTTTCCCGTACAGATTTTTATCGGTAGGAACTATAAGGCTATCCGATTTATTTGTCGAAAGAAACGGCTCGATATACTTCGAAACGAGAAGGTCTGCTTCTTCTATCGTTACGTTACCCGCAAAAGACACTACAACGTTATCTGCGTTGTAATAGGCTTTTCTATACGCTTCGATATACGATTTATCGAATTTCGTAATATTTTCTTTACTGCCGAGAATAGTTCTGCCTAATCCGTCGTTACCGAAATACGCCAAAGACAGAGTATCCAGACAAACGTCTTCGGGCGTGTCTTCCGACATGTTTATTTCTTCGATAACTACTCCTTTTTCACGGTTTAATTCGTCTTCGTCATAAACCGAGTTTAGGAACATATCGGAAAGCAGATCAACGCTTCTTTCCATTGCGGATTTCGTCGATTTGACGTAGTAGCAAGTCATTTCTTTCGAAGTAAAAGCATTTACTTGCGACCCTATATCGTCAAACGCCTCGGAAAGAGTACGGGAATTAAATCTCTTAGTTCCCTTAAAAGTCGTATGTTCGATAAAATGAGATATTCCGTTATTATCGGCGTTTTCAAGGCAACTTCCCGCCCCGACCAATATTCCGACGCTGACGGAACGTAAAGACGGCATATTTTCGACGATCAGTCTTAATCCGCCCGCATATTTTTTAACCTGCGCCATTTTCTATACACTCGCTTACCGTTACGGCGGTAAGTCCTCCTTTTTCGTAATAATCTAAAATTCTCGGCAAAGCCTCCAGCGTATGCTTTTTAGGGTGCATTAATATCATATCCCCTCCGCAAACGTCTTTAGTCGCTCTGTTTATTATAGTTTTAGTATCCTTGTCGCGCCAATCGATAGTGTCTTTGCTCCACATTATCGTTTTATAGCCCATACTTTCGGCGACTTTTAACGTGGTTGCCGAGTAAGACCCCGATGGCGGAGCAAATAATTTTACGTCATACCCCGTCAGCCGACGAATAAGATTGTCCGTTGCGGTCATTTCTTCACGGTTTTGAGATTCGTTAAGTTTCGCATGATCTCTATGAAAATATCCGTGGCTGCCTAATTCGTGTCCGTCTTCGAGAATTTTCAAAAGTAATTCGCCGTTGTCGTCCGCCCAACAACCACCTACGAAAAAAGTCGCTTTCGCCCCTTTGTCTTTCAGAACCGCAAGCATTTCTTTTATCACGTCGGAACCTTCGTATACGTTGATCATTATAGCGACCTTACGCGAATTTCTGTTGCCGTTATAGTATGGAGCGTAACTTTTTCCGTCCGTTTTCAACGCAACGTCGCCCTTGAGAAAGCATACCGCCGTAATTGCAACGGCAATAATGCAAAGTATAACGGCAGAAACGGAATTGACGATTCTCTTCTCTATTTTCTTCAAAATATAAACCTCTTATACAATTATATTATCGCAAAAGAGGTTTATTGACAACAAAGAAAATTTATGCGGGATCGGTTAAGTTTATCGCGGCGATAAAAAATGATATTACGTCAGTCGCCAGACACCCCAAAATCGGAATACTCATATAGTTGCCTTTTACGGCAAATAATACGACTCCGGTTACGATTGCCGCCGCTTTTACAATGGAGGTAAATAAAGTAATAAACTTTTTCTTTTTAGTCGTTCTTTTGGCAATCTTAACGGCAACGGGAATCTGTCTGACGTCGCGCCCGCTGACGGTCAATCCGTTTTTATATACTTTTTCGCCCCCTACCGAAACGCATTCTCCGTCAAGAAGCCTGATGGTGTTCGCGTCGTACTCGCTGTCGCCGACGTATACGGCGCCGGAATTTTTAACGTATTCGGCTTTGTATTTCGGCGACGCTCCGGCAACCGCATTGTCCAGACCGAGTTTGTCTTTCATTGCGTTTACGACGGACACTTTATCGGAACTAAGAAGCGACGCGATCATTCCTGCGTCGTCGGTCAATTCTTTAATCTC
This sequence comes from Acidiphilium sp. CAG:727, assembly GCA_000437515.1. Taxonomy (GTDB): domain Bacteria; phylum Bacillota; class Clostridia; order Christensenellales; family Borkfalkiaceae; genus UBA10281. The sequence continues at coordinate 24,210 of FR898464.1, forward strand.
GCCCCGGGCGTTAATTTTATCTATGCGGGTATAGTTGACTTTTCCGATTACGGCGCCTTCTTCCGCGACGAAAATTACGGATTCGTCGCTATCGTCTTCTACTGAAACGCCGAAGACTTTTTTAAGGAGCGTCTTATTGCCGGCAGCATACCGTTTACCGTTAAAATCTGCGGTAACGCCTAACGTTTCAAAACGTTTTACATTTTCGAAAAGAATACTATTCAAAGTTATTCCGTTGTTTTTCGCATATACCGAAATCGCCGATTTAATATATTCGTCTATATCGTTTTCGAGCGAATAAAGTACCGAGAGTGTATTACCGGCGTTTGTAGAATCGACAGAATTTATCGTAAGACTTTTATCGGTCAATACGCCCGATCCGTCAAATGCGATTTCGGCAGCCCCGGAAAATTTATCGATCGCCGCGAACGAGCCGAACGTAGCCGCATATCTGTCGGCGGAAATAAATCCTGAAATATAATTCAAACTTAAAAACACGCAAACCGAGGATAGTTGCCACAATGACGCTACGATCGCTCCGCAAATAAGCCATTTATCTTTCAAAGCGTCAACGTAAGCGCTTTTTGCGAATATCGGCGGAACGAACGTCAATAACAGACCGATAATAATCCCTACCGCTCCGAAAATTAATCTGAATTTCTTTTTGAATATTTTTGAGTTCGGAGTTTCGTCTATTATCGTTTTAAGATTTTCCGCTCTTACGACGAACGATTTTTTAATTTCGTCGTCGGTTTCGTAGCCTGCTGCGACAGAAAGTTTTTCCGATTTGTTCAAAGCGATATATTCGAATGATTTTTTGGAGAGAGCAATCAAAGAATACGCTATAATTATAAGACAAGCATACTGTCCGTAACCCGAATACAGCAAAACGAGAGAGCCTGCAACAACGGCAATTTCTTCGATAATTACTTCTTTTTTTGATAGTTTTACGATTACGGAATAAAGTATTTCATATCCTGCAGCGACGAACGAAACGGTATAAAGCCAACGCGCAACGTTGTCATTACCTTTTATGAAAGAAGCAACGATTAAAAGTATTACCGAAATTATAGTGACAATCGAATGTTCAATCACTTCGCTCTTTTTTTCGGAAACGAGCGAAACGTCGTCAGTTAGTTCTTTTGCGTTTTCCGCCGCGGAAACTTTTTTCTTTTTCTTATCCATTATATCACCCATTCTCCGTTTTCAAAGATTTTAAGAGTTTTACCGTCTTCGGTCGTTGCCGTGATTTCAAGGTCGTTCGTTCCGACCATAAAATCGACGTGTTCGAGCGAAGAATTTAAGCCGTGTTCGGCAAGTTCTTCTTTGTTCATATCTCCGCCGTTTTCAAGGCAGGTCGGATAACAATCGCCTATCGCAAAATGACAACTTGCGTTTTCGTCAAAAAGGGTTTCGTAAAACATCGTTTCAAGGTTTCTGATAGGCGAATTATATCCTACGAGCGCGATTTCGCCTAAATAATGCGAGCCTTCGTCGGTTTCTATAATGGTTTTAAGGTTGTCGCAGCCCTGCTCTGCTCCGTAGTCTACGATTCTGCCGTTATTAAACTCAAACCAGAACTTGTCGATAATCTGCCCGTTTCTGCAAAGCGGCAATGCAGCGACGATTTTCCCGTTCACGGCATTTCTGTCTGGACACGAAAAAACCTCTTCGGTAGGCATGTTCGCCGTGAAATAAATACCGTCGAGTTCGCCCTTTTCCGCTCCGCCGCAGAAAATATAACCTTTCGGCATTCCGACCGTAACGTCTGTTCCGAGCGAGTTTTTATAGTGAAAAGCGGTGATTTTAGCGTCATTCAAAGTTTTGCAACGGCGCGTAATACGTTCCTGATGCTCTTTCCACGCTTCAATCGGATTATCATAGTCAAGACGAACGGTCTTTTTTATATATTCCCACTGCTTTTTTAACGCTTCGTTTGCATTAAGCGAAGGGAACATCTTTTTTGCCCACGCTTTATTCGGATAAGCGATAATGCACCAACGAAGTTTATTGGATCCGGTATAATCTCTGAATTTTTCCAACGCCTTTCCTCTCGCTCTTCTGAAAATCGCGACCTTTTCGGGATTTATGCCTTTAAGACATTCCGGGTCTTCGGAAAAAACGTTAAGATACGCGATTCTTTCGTCTATATAAGAGTCGCTTCTTACCTTGACCCATTCCGGAACTTTGGAAAGTTCTTTCTTAGAACGATATTTGTAATTAAGTCTGCTGACGATTTCGTCGGTCCACTGAACTTCTACGTTCCTTGCGCCCGCTTTATACGCTTGTTTAACGACTATTTCAACGAATTTCTGCGCAGAAACAGGGGCGTTTACGACGAGCATCTCGCCTTTCCGGAGATTTACCCCTACTTTTATGGCAAGTTCGGCATATTTCAACAACGATTTATTATCCATAATCATATCCTTTTTCGTTTTATATAATCAATTATATATTAAAAGACTTAAAAAGTCAATTTAATGTATAAAAATAGCGCGATTTTTTAACTTATACGAACGCGTTGATCATTATTATAAGTTTTGACGAATTAATCCCGTTTATAATCTTGAAATTTAAGAAATAATATGATATAATTTTTTATATATTAAGAACAGTTAATCGGTCGAATACCCGCCGAAGGAGAGTTATATGCCGGACAAACAAAGCGACGCATACGATCTTGATACAAAAATCGACGAATTTCTTACGCCTCATACCGTAAAAAAAGAAAAAAAGCATAAGTCGACGAACAAAAATAAACTTCCCGAAGAAGTTTTACCCGAAGACAGGTTCAAGCCTGATCCTAAATACGGTCTGACCGGCGAACAAGTACTTATCCGTCAGTCTCAATACCAATGCAACGTAAAAGGGCGACAATATTCAAAGTCGATAGGAAAAATTATCTGCTCGAATCTGTTTACGTTTTTCAACCTGCTTTGCGTCGTTTGTCTTGCGGCGTTGCTTTTCGTAAATTCCCAAGCAAAAACTCCCGATGAAAAAGTAGGTATTTTTAACTTCACGTTCGTCGTTATTTACGGTTGCAATCTTGCGATAGGAATTATTCAGGAGATTAAAGCCAAAAAGACGATTGAAAAATTATCGCTTCTGAACGAGCCTGTCGCTCACGTCGTGCGAAACGGTGAAAACACAGATATTCCCGTCAACGAAATTGTTTTAGACGACGTAGTCAGATACTCCACGGGCAATCAGATATCCGTCGACGGAACGCTTTTATCGGGTATGCTCGAAGTAAACGAGTCAATACTTACAGGCGAAAGCGTTCCCGTTAAGAAGAAAGTCGGAGATCGGGTACTTGCAGGCAGTTTCGTTGTAAGCGGAAACGCTTTGATTGTAGCGGACAAAGTCGGAGAATCCAGATATATTCAACAATTATCCGCGAAAGCGAAAAAATACAAAAAGCCTTCGTCCGAACTTATGTCTACCCTTACCTGGATAATAAGAGTTATAGGTATCTTGATTATTCCGATAAGTATAGGCGTGCTATTGACGAATAAAGCGGTTTTAATTGCCAATCCTATATCACGCGACGATAAAATTTACGCTGTCGCGGGCAAATTGACTCAACTCGGCGTTGTTGAAATGGTTAAAAGGACGACCTCGGTCGTTCTCGGAATGATTCCGTCCGGAATGTTTTTGCTTACCACACTTGCATTGGCTGTCGGCGTTATACGTCTTGCCGGCAAAAACACCTCCGTACAAGATATGTACGCCCTCGAAATGCTTGCGAGAGTAGACGTATTGTGCCTTGATAAAACGGGAACGATTACAGACGGAAGAATGAAGGTTTCTAACTGCGTTTTATTCAAGAGCGATTATAAATATACTATAAACGATATAGTTTCATCCATGCAGTACGCTTTGGAAGATAATAACCAGACCTCAACCGCTCTGCGCGCGTATTTCGGATCGGAAAAGAAGTTAGTGGCGATTAAAACTATCCCCTTCTCTTCCGCGCGGAAATATTCGGCCGTTTCGTTTTCGGACGGAATATCAGCCGTCGGCTCGTTTGCTTTGGGCGCGCCCGAATTTATACTTCCCAAAAGCGCTATTCCGAGAGGCGTTTCAAGTCAGATAAAGCACTATACCGCAATGGGACAAAGAGTTTTAATGCTTGCCCATTCCGAAAAACCGATTATCGGCGATCAGTTGCCGAGCGATATGAAACCCTTCGCTATAATAACGTTGAGCGACAATATACGTCGCGACGCTATTCAGACCATCGAATGGTTCAAGAAAAACGAAGTCAACGTAAAGGTAATTTCAGGCGATAATCCCGTAACGGTTTCGGAAGTTGCAAAACGGGCCGGCGTCGAAGGCGCGGATAAATACGTAAGTCTTGAAGGAATGAGCGAAGCCGACGTTATAGCGTGCGCCACGAAATATAACGTTTTCGGAAGAGTTACCCCCGAACAAAAGGCAATACTCGTAAAAGCGTTAAAACATGCCGGACATACCGTAGCAATGACGGGCGACGGCGTAAACGATATTCTTGCGATGAAAGAAGCCCACTGTTCTATAACGGTCGCTTCGGGAAGCGACGCAACGAAGAACATAGCGCACATAGTTTTAATGGATAATAACTTCAATTCTATGCCGCACGTGGTTGCCGAAGGAAGAAGAGTAATTAATAATATCGAAAAATCTTCTTCGTTGTTCTTAATGAAAACGTTATTTACGTTGGTCTTTGCGATAATTTCGATTGCAAGAAAAGCAATGTTTCCGTTTGACAGTCAGATGATGATGCTGCTCGAAGTGTTTGTAATCGGTATAGGATCGTTCTTCTTGTCTATGCAGGCCAACACGAATAAAGTCAACGGTAAGTTTGTGAGTTACTTATTTTCTCACGCAATACCGGGCGCTTGTATTTTAATATTTAACGTTTTAATAATAGAAGTAGTTTCTACGTATTGTTTCGCGCCGTCGGATAAAATAGCCGATTTGCAAAAGACGTTTAACGTCGCGGCGCTGACACTCGGCGGCATAGCCAATATGCATATTATATCTAAGCCGTATAACGCATACAGAGGCATTCTTATATCGCTGGTAACTGCTGCGTCGCTTATATTTATGTGTTCGGATACGCTGATGGGAATGATGTCATTACCGTCCTTATTATCCGATATATACTATTATTGGGGTTATATCGCCTTGATTATAGGGCTCGTATTGTTTGACGTATTACTCGGTACGTGGATGACTAAACTAATCGAATACGTAACGAAAGCAATAAAACGCCTGCCTATCAGGCAAAGATAAATAACGGGTTGCCCAACGTGGCAACCCGTTTTCATATATTTACGCGTCAAAAAAACCGACTGCTTGTCTGCAGTCGGTTTAATTCTTTGATTATTACTTGTTAATAAGGTCGCCGAGCGAGATTCCGCCTACGCCGCCTTCAGACCATTCTCTGGGTTCGTCGTCGTTTGCATCAACCTTTTCTCTTCTGCCCTTTCTGTCGTGCTTCGCTTCGCCTTCCGCATCTTCTCTTCTCGGTCTTTCGGGAGCGGGAGTAAGAGCCTTAATCGAAAGCGTCATCTTTTCTTTTTCGGGATCGATTCCGAGAATCTTCGCTTCGACTTCATCGCCGACTTTCAGAACGGAAGTCGGGTTTTCAAGCCATTCGTGAGAAATTTGCGAAACGTGAACGAGTCCGTCGATACCTTTTTCGACTTCAACGAACGCGCCGAAACTTACTATTCTTACGACCGTACCTTTGATAACGTCGCCTACCGCATATTTATCGGCGGCAAGTTCCCACGGCTTCGGCTGGAGTTGTTTATATCCGAGCGAAACCTTCTTGGTTTCCTGATCGCATTTAAGAACTTTGAATTCGTACGCTTTATTAAGTTCGAGTACGTCTGCGGGAGTCTTCGCGTTGGTCCAACTTAAATCGGATATATGAGCAAGACAATCGAAACCGTTTACGTCTACGAACGCGCCGAACGCGGCAAATCTTACGACCGTACCCGTAACGACGTCGCCTTCGTGAATATTGGCGAAGAATTCGTCTTCTTTCGCCTTTTTGGCAGCGTCTCTTTCTGCCCTTTCCGCTTCAAGGATAACTCTCTGCGAACCGACGATTTGCTTCTTTCTGCCGTTGTTTTCAACTTTTTCGGCTTTAAGACGAAGCGTCTTGCCTACGAATTTTTCAAGGTCCTTAACGAATCCGATTCTGATCTGAGAAGACGGAACGAATATATCGTAGGAATGGAATTTAGCGGTAAGACCGCCTTTATTGAATCCCGTGCAAGTAACCGTGAACACTTCGCCGGCCTGAATCTTGGCGATGAGTTCTTCTTCTTCTTTCTGCGCGGCAATTGCTTTCTGAGACAACGCAACGGGGTTAAGTCCTACGATCATAACTTCGATTTCATCGCCGACTTTCTTGGCGTATTCCGCTTTGTCGTAGTTCTCGCAATCTATTTCTTCTTTCGGAAGCAATATTTCTTTCTTAGTGTTGTTGATATACAACATAAGACCGTCGTCGGTTGCGGACGATATAGTCGCAACGACTTTCTGACCTCTTCTGAACTTCAATTGTTCGTCGCTCATAGCGGTCATTGCTTCTTCCATAGCATTCGAGTTTTTAACTTCTGTACTTTCCATTTTTAAGAAAACCTCCATTGATTGTCCGATGGGCGTCGACGCCCCCGCAACAATACCTACCTTTTTGAATTTTACTAATTTTATATAATCGAGATCGTTCGGATCGGAAACGGAAAACGTATTCGCGCAATTACTGCGGCAAATATCCGCAAGTTTTCGCGTGTTGCTGCTGCTTGCGCCGCCTATTACGACAATTGCATCGCAACTTTCGGACAGCAATTCCGCTTCTTTTCGACGCTCTCTCGTAGTATAGCAAATTGTGGGAAAAACTTCAAGCGTTTTAACGCGTTTTTTATCAAAAAACGCTAAAATTTTTTGAAATTTCGTATCTGAATACGTCGTTTGAGCGACGAGGCAAATTTTGTCGTTTTCGGAT
>FR898464.1:31253-36376 GCA_000437515.1 Acidiphilium sp. CAG:727
TCTATCGAGTCGAAATCTTCGTCGATAACGTCTACCGTCGCGTCGCCTGCCCAACCGATAAGTCCGACGACTTCCGGGTGCGTTTTTTCGCCCGCTATAATTATCCTGTAATTTTCGGAAGAATACTTTTCGACTATTTTCTGTGTCTTTACGACGAACGGACAAGTTCTGTCTATTACTTTTATCCCGCGCTTTTCGGCTTCCGTAAAGATCGACTTGCCTACACCGTGCGAACGGATAATCAGCGTATCGCCGTCAAAATCGTCCAAAGAATACACTGTTTTAGTGCCGAGCGCTGCGATTTCGTCAACGACTTTTTCGTTATGAATAATTTCGCCGAATATCGCCACGTTTTTCCCGTATATCTTCTTAGCCGTATCTACCGCTCTTTGAACGCCGGGACAGAACCCGCTTTTTTTTGCGATTATTATTTCCATTATTCCGCTTTTATCTTTCCCTGAGCAATATCGACGGTCTTTTGTAAATTCTCTCTTATACGTTCGGTAAGAATATCGTCGAGCGCGGAACTGCGTTTTTGACCGTATAAGTCGGAATAGTCGAACGGTTTACCGATATACAATTCGTTTTTATGAAACGGTTTGAATTTCTTTTTAAGCGCGAACGGAACGACGGGTACTTTAGCGGTAAACGCCATCATTCCCGCCCCGCCTTTAATTTCCTGCAAGTCGCTGTTTACTTTATTTCTCGTACCTTCCGGGAATACGAGAAGATTACTACCGTCTTTCAGAACCGTAAGACATTTTTTAATCGAGGCGAAATCGGGCTTTTCTCTGTCGACGGGAATCGCACCGAATTCGGTAAAGAAAGCCGCTTTGAATTTTGTCGAAAACCATTCTTTTTTAGCCATAATATACAATTTTTTCTTGTACATCGACAAAATCACTATCGGGTCGGATTTTCCGAAGTGATTGCATACTATTACATAATTGCCCTCTTTGGGTAAATTTTCTTTGCCTTTTATTTTAGGCATATAAAACAGTTTGAACCAGGGTAAAAACAAAAAACGAATAATTCTGTACCACATTTTATTCCCCTTTAACCACGCAGATTACTTTTGCGACGACTTCGTCTATCGTCATATCCGAAGTATCGATATAAACCGCGTCTTCGGGCTGAACGAGCGGAGCGAATTCTCTATGACTGTCGTTATAATCTCGCTGCTTGATTTCTTTGAGAAGTTCTTCGTAATTTACGTCGTTTCCGCGCGCTATCAACTCTTTGTATCTTCTCTCGGCTCTGATTTCGGGTTTTGCGGTAACGAAAAATTTATATTTTGCATTCGGCAAAACGAAAGAACCTATTTCTCTGCCGTCTAAAACGCAATCCATACTTGCCGCGATTTTTCTCTGCATTTCGACCATTTTAAGCCTTACGCATTTGTGCGCGGACACGGTTGACGCAAGCATGGATATTTCGGGTTTACGAATTTCGGACGAAACGTCTTTGCCGTCCAGCACGGTTACCTGCCCTCCGTCGACGTATTTTATTTCGAGGCCGATATTTTTTACGATTTCGGCGACTTTCGGTTCGTCTTTAACGTCAACGCCGCATTGCAGACATTTAAGCGCGCAGGCGCGATACATTGCGCCCGTATCGAGATATAAGATGTCGAGTTGATTCGCGATTGCCTTTGCAACGGTGCTCTTACCGCTGCCGGCAGGTCCGTCTAACGCTATATTTAACATGTTACTCCTTTTCTTTCGCGTTGCCCGCGACGTATCCCGTAGCCATCGCAACGGTTATGTTAAAGCCGCCCGTGAGCGCGTCTACGTCGAGTACTTCGCCGGCAAAATACAAGCCTTTTACGAGTTTACTCTCCATCGTGGTCGGATCGACGTCTATTACGTCAACTCCGCCGCTCGTAACGATCGCTTCTTCGATTCCGCGAAGCGAAGCGGGATAAAATTCGAAGTTTTTGACGGTTCGTACTATTTTAAGTCTGTCCGACTTTTTAAGATCTGAAGTTTTAATATTTCCGCTTATACCCGCTTTGTCGAGAATTACGGGAATAAAGGCGTGAAGCAATAAATCGACGAGCGAATTCGATAGTGTTTTACCTTTATATTTTTCGAAATCGCGTAACAATCTTGCGTCGAGTTGTTCTTCGCTTAACGCGGGTTTAAGGTCGATAGAAAATACTACGTCGTTTAAGTTTACTTTGTTTAGGTAACTCGAAGCGGAAATAACTACAGGACCGGAAATTCCGAAGTGAGTAAAAAGCGCCTCTCCGAAATCGCCATATACTTTTTTGCCGTTGATTTTCGCTGTAAAAGTTACGTTTTTCAGCGATATTCCCTGCAATTTTTTGAAAAAGTCGCCTTTAAGATTAAATCCGCATAAAGCGGGCTTAACGGCGGTTACGCTATGCCCCAGCGACTTTGCGAATCGGTATCCGTCGCCCGTAGAACCCGTCGAAGAATAACTCATTCCGCCCGTACAGACTATGACGGCGTCGCAAACGTATTCGCCTTTGTCGGTAATCGCTTTTGTGATTTTGCCGTCGCGAGAAATTATTTCCCTGACCGTTTCGCCGTAGTGAAAATTAACGCCCGCTTCCGCGCAATAAGATACAAGCGCCTTCGTTATGTCGCTTGCTTTGTCGCTCGTCGGAAAAACTCTGTTTCCTCTTTCGGTCTTTAAGTCTACTTTCTTTTGCAAAAAATCTATAATAGCCGAAGGCGGGAATTTGGATATTGCCCCGCGCATAAAACGGGCGTTCGTTACTACGTTATCCAAAAAAGTTTCACGGTCGCAATCGTTCGTTACGTTACAGCGCCCCTTGCCCGTTATGTAGAGTTTTTTACCCGCTTTTTCGTTTTTTTCTATCAAAATTACGTCATCGCCGTTTATCGCCCTGAAATACGCTGAAACAAGTCCCGCGGGGCCCGCGCCGACGACTATAGTCGTTCTCACAAGTCAATATCCTTGAAATTTTTCATAGCCGCGTAGTCCGTTCTGTCGTATAAAACCGGAGTAACCGTTACGTAACCTTTATTAGACAAAACGACGTCGCAATTCTCGTCTTGCTTCGTGTCGACGGGTTCTCCTACGAGCCTATAAGTGCCGTCGTCGTTTTTAACGTAAGAATCTGAATATTTTTGTATTCCTATCGACGCGAATTTTACTCCTTTTGGAGCGTAATTGGGTAAATTTACGTTCAAAGCGTATTCCGTAGACGATAATTCGGCTACTTTATCGAATATTTTTTCTATAACGGCGGCATTCGCCGAAAAATCGAAATCTTTTCTGCCCGTATTCGAAAAAGCGATAGATTTCAACCCTAAAAAGTTTGCTTCCACGGCTGCCGCAACCGTCCCGGAATACATAATATCGCTACCGAGATTATTGCCCATATTTATGCCGGAGCATACCATATCGAACTTTTCGTCGGTAAAGTAATGAAGAGCGAATTTAACACAGTCGGCAGGCGTACCGCTTACCGTATACGCGTCGAAATCGTCGCTTACTTTGACTTCTTTGAAAGTAAGGTTTTTAGAAATAGTCAAAGAATGAGAAAATGCCGAACGATTTCCGTCCGGCGCTACGATAGTAACTTTATGTCGTTTAGACAGAACTTTTGCGAGGGTTTTTATACCCTCGCTTTCAATTCCGTCGTCGTTTGCGACTAATATTCTCATACGGGATAAACTCCGTCTTTGTTTTCGGCCATATCTTTGTCTACGGCGTGATTTTTAGCGGCGCGCCATTTGAAAAAGTTTACGGCCACTTCGGGGAATAACGCGTAAGAAAGAACGTCTTCTTCCTGCGTGTAATATTCCTTCATTTCTTCTTTATATTTGTCGTATTCGGGTTTAAGAAGATCCGCGGGGCGACAAGTGATGATTTGTTCGTCACCGACTACCTTTTTAACGACGTCTTTGTCGGGTTCTGCGGGCAATTTACCGTATTCGCCTTTAAGAAGATTCTTAAATTCTTTGGTAACCATTTTGTACCTTTCGCCCGAAAGGACGTTCAGAACGGCTTGCGTGCCTACTATCTGACTCGAAGGAGTAACGAGCGGCGGATAACCGCAGTCTTTTCTTACGTTCGGAACTTCCGCTAAAACCTCGTCTAATTTATCGAGTTTACCCTGTTGTTTAAGTTGGTTCATAAGGTTGGAAAGCATTCCGCCCGGAACTTGATAAATAAGCGTGTTTACGTTAATTTTTCTTACGTTCGGGTTAAGAGAACCTGCCTTTTCGAGTTCGGAGGCAACCTTTTTGAAGTGATCGTTTATCGGGATAAGTTTCGACAAATCGATACCCGTATCGTATTCCGTATCGCGAAGAGTCGCAACGAGCGGTTCGGTGGCGGGTTGAGAAGTGCCGTTACCCAAAGCCGAAAGCGCGGTATCCACTATATCGCAGCCAGCCTCGATGGCTTTAAGATTTACCATATCGCCCGTACCGGTCGTATTGTGCGTATGAAGATGTATTTTCGTCGTCGGCTTCAAAACCGCCTTGATACCTTTTACGAGGTCGTAAGCGGTATAAGGAAGAAGCAAGTTCGCCATATCTTTGATACAGATATTATCCGCGCCCATATCTTCGAGCGTTTTGGCAAGTCTGACGAAGTATTCGTTGGTGTGAACGGGGCTTATCGTATAGCAGATCGTCGCTTCGCATACGCCACCGTATTTCTTGATAGATTTAATCGCGGTTTCGAGGTTTCTTACGTCGTTAAGAGCATCGAAAACTCTGATTACGGTTACGCCGTTGTCTATGCACGCTTTAACGAACTTATCTACGACGTCGTCGGGATAATGCTTATAACCGAGCAGATTCTGACCGCGGAGAAGCATTTGAATGGGAGTTTTCTTGAGATGGCTTTTTAACACTCTGAGTCTTTCCCACGGGTCTTCGTTCAAAAACCTCATGCAGGAGTCGAAAGTCGCCCCGCCCCAGGCTTCGAGCGAATAATATCCTATTTCGTCGAGTTGATCGAGTACGGGAAGCATCTGGTCGAGAGTCATTCTCGTTGCCGCCTGCGACTGATGAGCGTCCCTTAATATTGTTTCGGTTATCATAACTTTAGACATAATCTTTAATTCTCCTTAAAAAATCACGCGAACAAGGCAAGTAAAACGCCTGCGGCTATAGCCG
>FR898464.1:36446-38042 GCA_000437515.1 Acidiphilium sp. CAG:727
GGGTTTCCGGGTTGGGTTTCTCTCCCTCCGTCCTGCGATATTCTCGCCGCCATAGGAACGGCTGAAACGCCTGCCGAACCGATAAGCGGATTGATTTGACCGTGAGTGAGTTTGCACATAAGTTTCGCTACGAGAAGTCCGCCGAGAGTTCCCATACAGAACGCGAACAATCCGAGGCAGATAATTCCGAGCGTCTGAAGCGACAGGAATAACGCGCCGGTCGCTTTGGAGCCTACCATTACTCCGAGGAAAATCGTTACGGTGTTCATAAGTCCGTTCTGAGCGGTATCCGCAAGTCTTCCGCATACGCCCGACTCTTTAAGAAGATTGCCGAGCATAAGCATGCCGAGAAGCGGCATAGCGTCGGGTAAAAGCAAGCCGACTATAAGCGAAACGATTATCGGGAAAGCAATCTTTTCGAATTTGCTTACCTTACGAAGTTGTTTCATTTTGATCTTGCGCTCTTCTTTCGTTGTTACCGCGCGCATAATCGGTTTTTGTATAATGGGTATAAGCGCCATATACGAATACGCCGAGATTGCGATTGCGGGAAGAAGATGTTCGGCAAGTTTTTTAGTAACGTAAATCGCCGTAGGTCCGTCTGCGCCGCCGATAATGGATATCGCTGCCGATTCTGCGGGGGTAAAACCGAATATACAAAGCGCGCCGAAGAACGTAATGAATATACCGAGTTGCGCAGCAGCGCCGATAAGCATACTCTTCGGGTTTGCGATTAACGGACCGAAATCCGTCATAACGCCTATTCCGAGGAATATAATCGGCGGGAAAATTACCCAGTCAACGCCTTTGTATATGTAATAGAAAAGACCGAAATCTCTTATAACCTGTTCGGTAGAAATGGTGCTCGCCGTCCACGTTTCGGTAACGATTGCGCCTTGGGTTATAAGCGCTTGTACGGCATCGGACGCAGTCGTTCCCGACACTACAAATTCTTGTCCGTCTTTTGTTAAAAACGTTACGCCGTTTTTAACAAATTCGGTCAGTTCTTTTAGTGACGCATTGGGCTGATTCAGATATACCCTTAATTCATCCAACGTCATCCTTGCAACTTCTTTATTTGCCGAATTGGTAACGACATAGCCTTTCGTTCCGAACAAAACGTGATAAACGCCGGGAATATTCACTATAAACATACCGAAAGCAATCGGAAGCAAAAGAAGCGGCTCGAACTTTTTAACTATCGCAAGAAAGAAAAGTATACACGAAATCGCTATCATTACGAGATTTTGCCAACCGTAAGTCGTAAAATTCGTTATGAGATCGTTTATACCCGTGCTTCCCCACAGGTTTTTAAGCGAATTGACGATAGTTTCGCCGAATCCGTCGTTCAGTAAAGTTAAAATACTATTCATTTGTACCTCTTAACCGATGACTGCCATAAGTTCGCCGGTATCGACGTTAGTTCCTTTATTGACCTTATAAGAAATGCGACCGTCGCAAGGCGCGGTAATATCGTTATCCATCTTCATCGCTTCGAGTACGAGAATAACGTCGCCTTTCTTGACCGTAGCGCCTTCCGCAAGAGAAAGAGCCTTGATAAGTCCGGGCATCGGAGCGTTTACTTTCGTTCCGTTT
>FR898464.1:38093-39423 GCA_000437515.1 Acidiphilium sp. CAG:727
GGAGCGGCTGCAATGGGTTTAACTTCGCTTACGACAGGCGTTACGGGAGCAGATTCGCCCGCCCCTACTTCTTCAACGCCTACCTGATATTGTTTACCGTCGATGGTTACTACAAAATTACGCATAAATTATCTCCTTAAATAATACTTAAAGGGCTTCCCCTTATTTTAATCTTTTGATTTTTTTGACTACGAATTCGTTATTCGCGGCGGGCGCAGACGAATAATAAGCGGAAATTGCCGCAATTATCGCAACTTTTACTTCGTCGGAAATATCGTCGCCGTCGACCGCAACGGGTTTTTCTTCGCTTAAATCGGGTAAAGTTACGGGCTTATTTTCTTTTTTCTTATCTTTATGAGAAAGAATCTTGCCGATACCGGTAACGCAAAGAACGAGAATAGTCATTCCGAGAAACGTTACGAACAGACCGAGAAAGAAAGTCAATAAACCCGTCTGCCACGACGGAATCGAACTCCAATCGGTTTTTGCCAATAAATTGTCCAACATCGTTTTACCTCACAATCGTCTGAAGCGCGGATATAACGTAAGAACGAACGAATTGCGGTTCGATGATATTGTCGATATATCCGTTTTTAGCGGCGTTAATCGGATCGGCGTTTTCTTCGGAATATCTCTCTTCGAGTTCGGAAAGTTTATCCTCCCTTACTTCGCCGAAGGCAACAGAAGTCGCCGCGCCGTTAAACAAACCGATTTTGGCGTTTGCAAACGCGTACGCGTAACCGACGCCGAGCGATTTGGATGCGAACAACGTATATCCGAGCCCTACCGCCTTGCCGTATACTACGGAAAGTCTTTTCGCTCCGTTTAATATTTCGGAAAGCCCGTATATCTTTTTAAGTATGGTGGAATTGCTCGTTTCGAGGTCGGCTTTTATACCGAGAGTATTGACGAACGTAAGAAGGGGTAAACCGTTTCTGTTCGCATACGCGGCAAAGTCCGAAATTTTATCTACGACTTCGTTGGTTAATTCTACGCCGTTTTCACCGCCTCCGAATACAACTGCGGCAACGCTCATTCCTCCTACCCTGCCTATACCCGTAGCGACTTCGGGACAAAACTCCTTATTGAGTTCTATCATCTTTTTATCGTCGAAAACAGATTTAACGAGGCACCCGGGACAAACGGTTTCGTTGAGTGATTCGGTTACGCGATTGAAATCGTCGTCGGTGTCAACTACGCTGCCGGAATATTCGGGTAATACCGAAAGAATATCCGCAATGGTCGCTTTTACCTCGGCTAAATCTTTTACGGCGAAAGTAGTAAGCGAATTTTTAGCCGACGCCTTTACGCCCGCAACGGCTTCGTCGGA
>FR898464.1:39458-44173 GCA_000437515.1 Acidiphilium sp. CAG:727
TTCCGTCTGCCGCAGAAATAACGAGCGGACTTGCGTAAGCCGCGCGCGAACCTTCAAGCATGAAGTTGTAGTCTGCGCCTGCCGCCAGAACCGCAAACGAACCGTAAAGTTTACCCAAAACAACGGAAAACTGCGGAACGAGCCCTTTCAGGTCGCAAGAAGACGCGATAACGTCGGCGATTCCTTCAAGTACGTTTACCCCTTCGCCGACCTGAACGCCGAGCGAATCGAAAAGGTAAACGACGGGATATTCGGTTTCATACGCTTTATCGAGACACTTCTTGATTTTAAGGCAGTTTGCCCTGCTCACGCCGCCGGAAAGAACTTTAACGTTTTGAGCAACGACGTAGACGGGAACGCCGTCGACGGTCGCATAACCCGTTATAACGCCTTCGCCTTGCGCGTCTTCGCCGTAAAAATCGTTATGCGAAAAACTGTAAGCGTCAAGTTCGACGAAACTCTTGTCGTCGGTTAAAGAGGCAATCTTTTCCCTAATATCGCGACCGCAGTTCAATAGAGCCGCCCTGCGCGATTTAAGCAATTCGATTTTATCCATAAACTCCTCCATAATAATGAATATTGCATCGCTTCTATTATATACTGAAAAGCATTTTTTTGCAAGAAAAAAGACGCTCCTTATTCGCGTCTTTTTTCAGTTTATTTGTATTATATTTCACTTGAAAATTTTTAACGATTTATTTTACGCCGACCGTACTTAAAAAGCGTTTGAACGCCAGCGTCCCCTGCTCGTCTTTTTTGAATACGGAAGTATTTTCGAGTATCTTTACGCAAGCGCGATTAATATAATCTTTAACTATTCTTTCCGCTTCCGAGCGTTCCGAAACGGACGGATGTTCGAGTAAAAGACGCTTTATCATATCTCTATGTACGAATAACGGTTTTTCTGAAGTCATATCGTCGTAATCGAACGATTTTTCTTTAGTTAAAACGTAAGTAATTTCTTCGATTTGTTTTTTAAGTCTGCCGGGTAAAATGTAGAGCCCCACCGCCTCTATTATCCCTATCCCCTCTTTTTTGATGTTATGGTATTCCGGATGAGCGTGGAATACTCCGTCGGGATATTCTTCGGTCGTAATATTATTACGAAGAATGATTTCAAAACAATACTTACCGTCGGGCAACAACCTCACGAGCGGCGTGCAGGTGTTGTGTCTTTCGTCTACGGTATTGATAATACCGACCTTTTCGTCCGAATACGCCTTCCATCCTTCGACGATTTCGGTACCGAGTTCGCAAATGGTATTACGGTTATACCCCGTCATTCTGACGGCGGAATTATACCAGTTGAGAATAGAAATTTCTATATCCGGATATTTTTCAGCCGTAAGTTTATAAAGCGGAGCAGCCTTATGCATTGGCATTTCGTGTCTTCCGCCCTGATAATGCTCGTGATTGAGTATCGAGCCGCCTACAATCGGCAAATCAGAGTTGCTACCTATAAAATAATTCGGGAAAAGGTCAACGAAATCGAAAAGTTTGTTTATAGTTTCGCCCGTCATCTGCATGGGTACGTGTTTTTTATTGAACACTATGCAATGTTCGGAAAAATATGCGTACGGCGAATACTGCATCATCCACTCCTGCCCGCCGAGGGTTACGCTTACCGTTCTTAAATTTGCGCGCGGAGGATGCGAATAGTTACCGAAATACCCTTCGTTTTCTTTACATAAAGGACAAGCGGGGTATTTATCCGTTTGCTTAGGCATTTGGGCAAGTTTCATTATGTCTTTGTTGTCTTTTTCGGGTTTGCTCAAATTTATGGTTATTTCAAGCACGTTATCGCCGTCTTTATAAGTCCAGCCGAGATTTCTCGAAATAGCGGTTTTCTGAACGTAGTCGTTCATGACGCTTATTTTGTAAAGATAATTACAGGCTTCCTGCGCGCCGAGTTTTTCGCGCATATAATTAAACGACTGATTTATTGCCGACGGGCGCGGAGTTATAAGCCCGAATATATACGCAGCGAAAAGAGTCGCCTGCGTATCGTCGGGCGCTAAGCCGTTTTCTACGGCGTAATCTTTGATTTCGTTAAAAAATACGTCGGGAACGGACATTTCTTTTACGTAACTTAAATCGGGCTCGCCCACGTAGGCGGAATCTATGTGAAATTCCTCAAGTAAAGTATTTCTCGTATATATGACGTCCAAATCGTCGAGATATAAAAATTCTTTTGCGTACGCGACGAGTTTTTCGACAAGTAATTTACCGTTTACCATTTTAACGCTCCGTATTGTTTTTATTTTCGTAGAATATTCTAACACTTTCGCAGTTATTTTGCAATAAAAATTCTCCGCAAAAATATTATTTTCTTGCGGGCGGAAGGCTGCCGCCGTGTCCTTCGCCTTCTTTGGTAAGTTTTTTATCTTTAAGCGATAAACCTCTTTGCATTACGCCTGCGCCGTATTTATCTCTCAATTTACCTACCGTTTTCATAAGATTCAGTCTTTTATCGTATTCCTTTCCGTTTTCGTCTATTTTCACCTGTTCGGCTTCGACGAAATCGAATACCGTTACCGAAAGGCTTCTTACGGGACTTTTCCATTCGTAATTTTCGTTGAAAAGTTTCATTGAGGCTTTGAAGAAATCGTCCGAAAGAGTAGACGGATATTCTAATCTGTCTTGTTTTAACATCCAGTTCAACTCGCTGTCGCGTACGCCGATCGAAATGCCTTTCGCCCTGCCGATATCGTAACGTAAAAGTCGTTCGGAAACGCTTTCGCAAAGCGATGAAAGCATAACGGCAGCGTCTTCGGCATTCGTCAGATCTCTGTAAGACGTAACGCTGTTTCCGACCGATTTTATTTCGTCGTCTTCACCCGATTTCGTAACGGGCGAATTGTCTTCGCCGTTCGCGTAATGCCATAGATTTTCTCCGATTTTGCCTAAATATTTTGAAATATAAGATAAATCGTTTTTCGCCAAATCGCCTATTGTTTTAACGCCTATTCTTTCCAATTTGTCCAGCGTGGAACGCCCTACGAAAAGTAAATCGCCGACGGGTAATTTCCAGACTGTATCTTTGTAATTTTCAGTCGAAATAACGGTCGTTCCGTCGGGCTTTTTCATATCGCTGCCGAGTTTCGCGAAAACTTTATTGAAACTTACGCCGACCGATACGGTCAAACCCAATTCTTCTTTTACTCTTTCCCGTATCTCGTCTGCAATCTCTCTTCCCTTTTCGACAGATCCCGCGCCCGAAACGTCTATCCACGCTTCGTCTATCCCGAAAGATTCCATATCTTCCGAATATTCTCTGTATAAAGCCTTTGCCTGTTTGCTCCAGTAAGCGTAACGTTCGTGGCTTGCTTCGACGAATCGTATTTCGGGACAAAGTTTTTCAGCGTCTTTTATCGTCATTCCCGTTTTTACGCCTTTTTCTTTCGCTTTTTGATTTTTGGCGAGAACTATACCGTGTCTGTCCTCGACGCTTCCGCATACTGCCATATATCCGTTTGCGAGTTCGGGGGCGTATTTACATTCTACCGAAGCGAAAAAATTATTCAGATCAATGTGCAGAATCACTCTTTCCATTAGCGTTTTTTCTTTTGAAAAATCCCTTGATTTTTTTCTCTATGCTTTCGCCGTTTTTATAGATAATTACGCATAAAACGCACGTTATTACGAAAATTGAAACCCAAAGCGCGATTCCCCACCACGTATCGAACGGAATAATTTTTCCGCCGAGAGAATAAGACGACAAAACTATGCCGGTAATTCTCGTCGCCGTTATCATTACGAGGTAAAATTTTACGCTCATCGTCGAAAGCCCCGCTACAAAACAAAGTACGTCGTCGGGAAAGAACGGAAACAAAAACATAAACGTCAATACTATTGTATCCTTTCCTTTGACAAGTTGCAAGCCTTTTTGTAAACTTTTTTCGCCTATTATCCAACTTACCACTTTGTATCCGAGGTGTCTGCCTATAAAAAACGCGATTATCGAAGCGGATAATATCCCGATCAGACTATAGAACGCGCCGTAAAACGGACCGAAAAGCGCAACGCCCGCCCCGATCGTTACCATTGACGGTATAGGAAGTACTACGACCTGCAAAAACTGAATCGCGATAAATATCGGAACTGTAAACCTTCCGTAACTTGCCACGTAAGAGCGCAGCCCTTCTATACTACCGATTTTATCCCACAATCCCGAAACTTTTACGGCGTAAAGCACGAGTAAAACAATCGCCGATGTTCCGAGAAGAACCGCCGTAATTTTATATACGAATTGTTTATCGCGTAAACCGAAGACGACGGCTATAACGGTACAAATCGTTACTATAATAGATAAAAGAGTTTCGACGACGATTGTGTGTTTATTAAAAAACGCAATATCGGTTACTTCAACGTACAATATACCGAACGTTAAAGTTGCCGCTCCGAGCAGAATCAAAACGACGGCGGAAAATATCTTTTTCAGAATTTCAGCGCTGTTGCGCCGTTTTTTATTCCCGTTATCCATACATATAGTATATTCGGCATAAAAATATTTATTTTATTAAGGAAAAACAATTGTAAAACAGTTGATAATTTTTATTTTATGTTGTATAATACAAAGGCTGTTTCGAGGTGTAGCGCAGTTTGGTAGCGCGCTTGGTTCGGGACCAAGAGGTCGTGGGTTCAAGTCCCGTCACCTCGACCAAAAAAAGAGCGACGTTGCTTACGTCGCTCTTTTTCTACGTTTAATATGCGCT
>FR898465.1:0-573 GCA_000437515.1 Acidiphilium sp. CAG:727
GCCGCCTGTAAACGAGCGGACGATTTTTTATATAAAGAAGCAAATTCCGTAACGACGATATTTATCGAGGCGTATACGACCTCGTCTAAAATTCTTTGCGCGGCGACCGTCCTGATAATCGTTTTAAGCCAGAAAAACGGGTTTACGGCGTTGATTACACGCCATACGATTTTATACGTTCCCACGGTCTTTTTAACGGATCTTTTCTTTATGACTCCGTCCAGAAAAGTGATATAATCTATCGCCGTACCCGCCGTGAAAGACCTTAAAAAAGAAAGCCCCGACGCGTCGAAAATATCTTCCAACTGCTTCACCACAGTATGTCCGAAACCGAAAACTTCGTTGCCAGTGAGTTCGAGCATCGGGCGGCTACTGTCCGGATTATAGACTTCGGCGGTTTTTTCTATCAGGTCGGCGTAAGAAAATTGTTCCTGCGTTTCTCTTCTCTTTTTCGAAAGCCCGAAAATTTTTCTTAAAGTCCGCGCTTTATACGTCCGTTTATACGCCCGTTTCGCGTCGCGTTTTATCTTGTCGAGCCGCTTCGATTCTTCGGGCGAAAAATTGTTTTCGTTC
>FR898465.1:592-2569 GCA_000437515.1 Acidiphilium sp. CAG:727
GTTTTCGTTCTCTTCCTCGACCGTTTTTTCTATTCTTTTTTTTACGACCGCCACTATTACGAGCGCGCCCAGAATCGCGCCGAGTACCGCGCCCGCAAGGCAGGCTATTATCCGCAAAAATATCTTCATACGGCAACCTCCTCGTAGGTAACGCCCGGAATCAAGCCGCCCGTTCCGCCGCGAAGATTATGCGAAAAGAGAAGATTGAAATCGGAAACGAGGCAGACGATAGCGTCTTCCGCCGCGTCGTCGACCACCCTTACCACGCCGAAATTTACGCCTTTATTGACCACGCCTTTGACGATTTTACCGATAAACGAAATGCTTTTGGGCGGTTCTTCGGCTTTATCTTTATAGTAATCTACGATTTCGGCGACTTTCGACAAAGTAAGGTCTTTGGGGTCTTTTTCGTCCACCATTCTGGTAAACATCCTGTACGCCTTGTACACGAACAAAAATCTGTCGCGATGAAGCGCTTCGTCGTAAATTTTTTCTGCGTCGTACAAAATCAGATCGACGAAACCCAGAAGTTCGTAGACGGTAAAACAAAGCGGAAGAGAAAGATCCTGATCGAATAATTTACCCTTTTTAACTACGGGGTAGCGTTTTACTTTTTCGTCGAAATACTCGGCGGATAAGTCGGTTATCGCTATAAACAATTCGCTTGAAAAGGCTTTGAATTTGGCTTTGAAATCGCTTTTCGTGTTTGCCGAGGCAAAATTTTTAACCGCCGTTTCGGCTATCGCCCGCGAAGATTTGGGTTTTCCGCCTTCGGGAAGTTTCCTTTTCTTACGCGAAAACGCGAAATAAATCAATACGGCAAAACAGAAACCGACTATCGCTCCGCCCGTAAAAAAGAGAAACGACAACCCCTGCGAGCGTAAAAATTCTACGATTTTTGTCCACATAAATTTTCGTCCTCCTTTCCTTTTTTATAAATTTCGATAACCGTCGGAAGCGACAGCGGCAAAGCCGCCAGGAATGTAAGAAAGTCCGCGGCTGCCTGCGACGTCTGCAAGCCCCACAGCCCCAGACCGTAGCCGGAAGCAAACACTATCGGGATATATACCAAGCCCTGACGGGCAACAGCGAGCGAAGTCGCGCTTACCACCTTGCCGATATTTTGCAAAAGCATATTCGAAATAGTGATAAACGGCGTTAAAACAAAAAACAGGCACTGCGCGCGAAACGCCGCGCCCGAATATTTTACGACGAGCGGATCAACGGAAAACGGCGAACAGATTTGCGTCGCGAAAATTCCGCCGAATATACTCACGAGAGCGGCAAAACCCGTACATACCGCAAGCGAAAAGACGTAACCTCGGATTACCCTTAAATACTTCTTCGCTCCGTAATTAAAACCGCACACGGGTTGAAAACCCTGCCCGAAGCCGATTATCGCCGACGAGCAGAAACCTACGATTTNNNCAGCGAGAACCCTACGTTTTGGGCGACTAGGCCGGGAGCGGCGATAGCGGCGTCGGCTTCGACCTCGTTAAGTACGGCGGCGCACACGAAATTAGTGCATACGGAGGCTATGCCTGCGACGCTTTGCCTGCCGAGCGAAGGCAGACCTCCGCGCACGATATTGGACAAGTATAATTTTTCGAACCGGAAATTCCGCGGTCTGATTTTAACGATTCCTTTTCTTTCAACCCCGAGAAACAAGAGCGCGAAAGAAAGGAGTTGACCTATAGCCGTAGCCAGCCCGGCTCCGCCCGTACCCATATTCAGACCGCTTACGAACAACGCGTCGAGCGCGATGTTAAGCACTCCGCCCGATACAAGGGCGATCATGGCGTAAAATGCGTTGCCCTGAAAACGAAGTTGATTGTTAAGAGTCAACGCCGAAGTCATATACGGCGCGCCGAGCAGAAGCCAGAATATATAATCTTCGGCGTAAGGTCGTATGGTTTCGGTCGAACCGAGAACGGTCAGAAGCGGATTTATGAAAATAAGACCGGATATACAGATTAA
>FR898465.1:2653-2872 GCA_000437515.1 Acidiphilium sp. CAG:727
TTTTTTTCGCCGAGTTTAAGCGAAATATAGTTACCCGAACCGTGTCCGAAAAAGAACCCGAACGCCTGCACTATCGCCATATACGAAAACACGACGGTAATCGCGCCCGAAGCCGACGCGTTGATTTTGCCGACGAAAAAAGCGTCAGCCATATTGTAAAGCGTCGATATGAGCATCGATATGATCGTCGGAGCGGCGAGTTTAAGTATCAGCGGCGCG
>FR898465.1:2916-3957 GCA_000437515.1 Acidiphilium sp. CAG:727
TCGAATTTTTCGTTTTCGGTCATACTGTTTTTTTGGGGAATCTTTCCGGCTTCTTTTCTGCCCGGATAACGACGGATAATTGCTTCGGAACGCAATTAAGTTTTTACTTTACAAATTCGGCAACGCGAAGTGGAATATAAGCCCCGCAACCGCTCCGATAAGATATAAACTAATCAATATTATAATATTCCGCTTGATTTTCTTTCCGTTACGGAACAAAATCGCAAGCCCCACGCCTGCGTTGGCGACAAGCCCGCCGAGCATCGAGCCGAAAGAAATTATCCCGTCCACGTACGCCGCCGTAAGCACCGCAGACGACGCGCAGTTGGGGATAAGCCCTACGAGAGCCGTTAAAAAAGGTTCGAAATATCTGTTGCTTGCAAAGTAGTCCTTAAACGCCTGTTCGCCGACGAGCCCGCCCTCGCCGAAGAAAATTCCGAAAACAAAATTAACGGCGAACACGAACAAAAAAGTTTGCAGAGCGTGAAAAAGCGGAACGAAAATATAGCGTTTGCAAAAAGCGATTCTGCCCGTTTCGTCTTCGCCCACGTGGTCGTGGCAATGGGCGCATACCTCTTCGTGTTTGAAATCTTCGTTTTCCGCCGCCTGCGGTTTTCTGCGGATAACGAGGTCGATAACTTCGCCTATAACTACGGCAAGCCCTATTTTTATAAGCAACAGCCATACGAGGCTCATACGCTTACTGCTGGCAAGAAGTATCGAAAACGCCTCGTCCGACGTTGCGATAAACACGCTGAAAAGAGTGCCGACGGTGATGAAACCGCCGTCGTAGAGTTTAGCCGACATTACGCTTACGCCGCAACTCGGAAACGCGCCCGCAAGACTCCCGAACACGGGAGCGGCTCTGCCGCTTAAAAATTTACCGTGGCGTTCAAAACCGACGTGCCGTTCGATAACTTCTATCAGAAGATACGTTACGAACAGCCACGGCAGCATTTTAGCCGAATCTATTAAACCGTCAAGAAAAATTTCTCCTGTTTGCATGGTCTTATTATATATAAACCGCCGCAAAATCGCAAA
>FR898465.1:3965-9340 GCA_000437515.1 Acidiphilium sp. CAG:727
AAAAAAGAGAAAAGCGTTTTTGTGGTTCGGCGGTATTCCGTTTTAATTGTTTTTTATTGCTTTTTGTTTTTCGCGCGGTATTCGAGCGGCGTCATTTTTTCGCTGCTTTTGAAATTTCTGAAAAAATTGGTAGTATCTAAGTAACCGCAACGGCGGGATATTTCGCTTGCCGAAAGTTCGGTTTCTTCGAGCAACTTTTTCGCAAGCGTCATACGCATTTTGGTAACGTACGCCATAGGCGCGACGCCGGTGTATTTTTTGAATACGTGCGAAACGTAATATTTGTTTACGTAAAGTTTTTCGCACACGTCGTCAATCGTGTTAATTTCGGTGTAATGATCGCGTATATAATTGTAGATTTCGGAAAAAGCCGCGTTTTTGATAAGCAGACGCTCTTCGACTTCGGTTTTGCGGAGTATCTCGGTCAGAACCATTTTGACGTATAAATCGACCATCATCTCGCCGTACGGTCTGGACTTTTCTACTTCGCCGTATATCGCTTCGAAAAGCCAGCGTATACGAGATTCGTCCTCGCCCGTATGTATGACGACGTCGGAACCTTCCGGCAAAAGGTAATCGGGCGGAAGATTATTCATCTTTAACCCCGTAACGCCGAAAAACGCAAGTTCGAGATCTTCCTTACTGCCGGCAAGCGTATGTTCGCCATGCCGCATATGAGGAGGATATACGATTATATCGCCCTTTTTAACCAAAATCTTGCCGTTTTCGGTAACGATTTCGCCGCTCCCGCTTAATACGAGAACGACTTCCAGAAAATCGTGAACGTGATAATTACCGCCCCACTGCTTTACCCTCTGAAGCCTGCCGGCGTATAAAACGCGGGTATTGAACCTTAAAGGCTTACTCTTTTGCGGCTTATACTGCTTGCGGACGTCTTCCTTGTTTTTTTCCGGATTTTTCATCTTTTCCCCTTTACGTCGTATTTCGCTTGCGGAGCAAGCGAAAAGGAGTATACTCCTTGAATTGCATCGTATGACGCCTTTATCGCTATCATTGTAACATACTGCGACGAGTATTTCAAGCGTTTTTGCATTTTTATGTATTTTTTTGTTATTTTTAACGCTCAATAAAAGTTACAACTTTTTTTGAGAGAAATTTTTCACAATAAAAATTGCAATTTTTTCTGCAAAATAAATCTGCCAACCAAGGCTATTGAAATCATTGCCGGTTTCGGTTATCATAAAAGAGCCGAACGGTTAATGATGCGGACGGCAAGAAAATAATAGGGGAAAACTGAAAATGAGCGCATTACTTGAAATGAACGACGTTTCCAAACGCTTCCTCGGAGTGCATGCCTTAAAAGGCGTTCACTTCGATTTGCGATGCGGCGAAGTTCACGCGTTGGTCGGAGAGAACGGCGCGGGCAAGTCGACGTTGATGAAAGTGCTTACGGGCATACACCAACCCGACTCCGGCGAAATTTTCTTCGAAGGCAAGCCTTACGCCGTAAAGAATATCGGCGAAGCGCAAAATCTGGGCATATCGATGATTCATCAGGAACTTAATATGATGAACGATCTGACCGTCGCCCAGAACGTATTTATCGGCAGAGAGTTAAAAAAAGGACCCTGGCTCGACGACGCCGGAATGGTCAGAGAAACTCAGAAAATTTTCGACCGTATCGGTATTAAAATCGATCCGAAAACCAAACTCGGCAGACTTACCGTAGGAAAACAACAGATGGTAGAGATTGCGAAAGCCGTTTCGAGAGATTGCAAATTGCTTATCCTCGACGAACCGACCGCCGCCCTCACCCAGACCGAAATCGAGGATCTGTTCCGCATAATGGGCGATCTTAAAGCCAAGGGCATCGGTATGGTGTACATATCTCACCGTATGGACGAGATAAGCAGAATTTCCGACCGCATAACGGTCATGCGCGACGGCGAATACGTAGGCACGGTAGACACCGCATCGGTTACGAAAGACGATATTATCAATATGATGATCGGCAGGGTCGTCTACGAAGACCCCAAAACCCACAGCGAAGTTCCCGAAGACGCC
Organism: Acidiphilium sp. CAG:727; assembly: GCA_000437515.1. Taxonomy (GTDB): domain Bacteria; phylum Bacillota; class Clostridia; order Christensenellales; family Borkfalkiaceae; genus UBA10281. Next base: position 5,991 of record FR898465.1, read on the forward strand.
GAAACGGTACTCGAAGTCAGAAATCTCTCGTCGGGCAACCTTTTCAAAGACGTGAGTTTCAAACTCCGCAAAGGCGAAATCCTCGGATTTTCGGGACTTATGGGCGCGGGCAGAACGGAAGTCGCAAGGGCGATTTTCGGAGCAGACCCCCGCGACGGCGGCGAAATCTTCGTAAACGGCAAACGGGTTAATATAAAAACCCCCGAAGACGCGGTTAAACTCGGAATCGGTTACCTGTCCGAAGACAGAAAGCGTTACGGACTGCTTCTCGACAAGTCGGTTGCGGAAAACACCGCTCTCGCCTCTATCGACAAGTACACGAAAGGCGGAATAATAAACGACAGGCAGATAAAAGCCGAAGCGAGAGAAGAAAATGCAAAACTCCGCACCAAAACCCCGTCGATGGAACAACTTCTTAAAAACCTTTCGGGCGGCAATCAGCAAAAGGTAATAATCGCCCGCTGGCTTATCAAAAACAGCGACATTCTTATCTTCGACGAACCCACCCGCGGCATAGACGTAGGCGCGAAGAGCGAAATTTACACTTTAATGAATCAACTTGCCAAACAAGGCAAATCGATTATAATGATTTCTTCCGAACTCGTCGAAATTCTCCGTATGAGCGACCGCATTCTCGTAATGTGCGAAGGCAGAAAAACGGGCGAACTCGATATTTCCGAAGCAAATCAGGAAAACATAATGCAACTTGCGACTTTAAGAAATTGATATAAGGGAGAAAACGAAAATGACTACTAACGAAAACAACAAATTCGGCGCGAAACTCAACTTTCGCGGTAAAGCCCGTCAGACGGGCGTAAGAACGCTGGATTACCTTAGAGTAAACGGCAAACAAAACATAATAATCATAGGCGCGACGATAGTTTTATTCTTGCTTTTCACGCTTATCAACCCCAACTACGCCCGACAAGACAATCTCGTTACCATGATTAAGTCTTTCGCGCCGTACGCGATACTCGGTCTGGGCGTTACGTTCGTAATAGCGACCGGCGGTATCGATTTGTCTATCGGTACGGGAATGTTCGCGGCGTCCGTAATAGCCGGCGCGATTTGCAAAACTTCGCCGTCGCACAATACCTGGGCAGTAATTCCGATCATGTTGGCCGTAGGTCTTTTCTTCGGACTTCTCAACGGCTTCCTCGTCGCGAAATGCAAACTTCCGCCGTTCATAGCAACGCTCGGTACGATGCTTTTTTCGAAAGGTATTTCCGCGGTTATCGCTCAGGTTATCACAAAATCGACAACCGCTATAATTTATCCGCCTATCGGCTGGATGCAGGATATATTTTTAAGTTATAACGGCTTCCCGGTCGCCCTGCTCTGGGTTCTCGCGCTGACCGTTATCTGCATGATAATAATGTTCAAAACGAGAGTCGGCAGATACATACTTTCTATCGGCAGCAACGAAGAAGCAACCAGACTTTCGGGCGTAAACGTAGATAAATATAAGATTATAGCCTACGCTATCGGCGGACTTTTCGCGGGAATCGCCGCTATTTTCTGGGCAGCGACCAACCCGTCGATCACCCCGGGCGACGGCGGCGGTAAAGAACTCGACGCGATAGCGGGCGTTTACATCGGCGGAACGAGCACCACGGGCGGCTCCGCTTCGATAGTCGGAACGATTTTCGGCGCGATCATACTCGTAATCATTCGTCAGGGGCTTAACCTTTCGCTTAACAAACTTCCGATAAAACTTAACGCGACGTTTTTAACGTACGCCGTTACGGGCGTTATCGTAGTAGGCGCGGTATTACTCGACATAATGAAGAAAAAAGCCGCTTCGAGCGCGAAAAAAGAACTTTCCGCAGTCAGATATAAGAGAAAAGCCAACGAGAAGTTAGCCGCGTTGAACGTCGAAAAAGACTACGCCCTCTCCGCAAAAGACAACGAAGAAGCGAAGAAGAGAGTTGAAGAAATCGACCTCGAAATAGCGACGATAAAAACGGATCTGAAAGAAAAACTCCCCGTCCTTAAAGCCGAAGACAAAAGACTTGCCGAGGAAGAGAGAAAACACAAAGCGGAAATCAAAGCCGCCGAAAAAGCGGAAAAAGCAAAAATTGCCGCTAATCAGAAAGCAGAAAAAGAAAACGAAAACAAAAACAAATAATTACGGAAAAACGCAAATATTTTTGCGAAAAAATAAAAAAACGTTTCAGGAGGAAACAAAGATGAGAAAACTTCACAAACTTTTGGGCTTAGCCCTGGCAACCACCCTCTGTGCAACCACGATCTGCATGGGCGCGTCCTGCAAATCGAAGTCGTCTACTAAGGAAGGTATCGTAGTCAAAGGTACGGGCGACACCATAGCGGTTATCGCAAAAGGCGAAACTCACGCTTTCTGGCAAGCGGTTAAAGCGGGCGCGGAAGACGCAGGCAAAAAGTACGGTTTCAAAGTAACTTTCCGCGGTCCGACGCAAGAAAGCGAAACGTACGTTCCCGAACAAAGAGAAATGCTTTCGTCCGCCCTTGCGGATAACAATACGAGAGCAATCGTTCTCGCCACTATCGGCATGGGATTCGCAGACGAACTCAAAACCGCTCACTCGAAAGGTATTCCTATCGTAGAATTCGACAGCGGATTGTACGCGAACGGCGCGGAAGTAACGCCGGGTAAAGATCCGAGAATCGGAAAAGTTTCTACCGATAATAACGCCGCGGCGGCGCTTGTTGCGGAAAACTTCTATAAATATCTCGTAGAAAACAACAAACTCGTCAAAGGTACGAACTTCAAGTTGGGTATCATTCAGCACGACTCCACCGCAACGGGCGTAGACAGACACGACGGTTTCAAAACCAAATTTTCCGCTCTCGCAAAAGAAGGCGGCTACAAGGTAACGATAATCGACCAGGTAAAGACCAACAACAGCGGCGAATATAAGGCTGCGGCTCAGGCGCTGGCAGACCAGAACGTAAACGCGATATACATGACCAACGAAGGCGTCGTAAACGAAGTTTCGGCAGAAGTCGCGCAAAACAAGAGCAAATACGCTAACGTTCTTTTCGCCGGTTTCGACTGCGGAACCAACCAATATAACTGGATTAAAAACACCGACGGCAAATATCCCACACTCGTCGGCTCGGTCGCTCAGGATTCTTATAACATCGGTTATAAAGCGGTTGAAATGGCTGCCAAGATACCTGCCGGCGATACGAAAGGACATAAAGACACGGTAGGTATAGCCGGTCAATGGTACACTTCCGCAAATATCGACGAACTTCTCGAAAAGAACATTTTCTACAAAGGTTAATCGATAATCAACCGCGTAAAACGTCGTTATCCCGTATCGACGGGATACTCGTTTTCCCCTAACAAGCGGGCTGTCGCAATC
>FR898465.1:9347-17392 GCA_000437515.1 Acidiphilium sp. CAG:727
CCCCCCCCCCCCCCGCCCCCCGCGGCCGTTTTTATGATTTAATATTTACACCGCGCAAAACCACCCTTCCGGGAGACGTTTCGCTTACGCTCAATAATGTCATTGCGAACGAAGTGAAGCAACCTTGGGCAGTGTCGCCGCGACCCGCAAGGATCTCTCAATTGCGGGTTAATATACTATACAGAACACTCTGTACTTGCCGCCGTTGACCATTTTACCGACCGATTTACGGAGTTTAATCCGCGTTTCTTCGGGCATTGCGCCCGTTTTGAGATTGACTTCTTCGGCAACGAGTTGCCCCAAAGGTCTGCCGAAAACGTTTGCGTCGGCTACGTCGCCTTCCGAACATTCTTCGCTTAAAAAACGCATAAATTCTTCGCACTGCTTTTTGCTTCCCGAAATGGGCGTAACGCTTGCGTTTACGCCTATTTTGACTACGTGCAGGCTTTCGGTCGTCGCGTCGATTTTTACGCAATATCCCCTGCCGCTTTTTTCAAGGCGGGGTTTATCGATTTTTACTTCGCATTCGCTCGGCAGCACTATTCCGTAACCCTTGCTTTCGGCTTCGCTTAAAGCGTTTTTAAGTTTATCGTACTCGCGTTTGGCTCCGGATAAATCCCTTACGAACGACATGAGTTTATAATCGCCGTCGATCTCTTCGCCGCAGGTTTTAGAAATCGCCTCGAAGAAAAGCGACCTGTCGAGCGCAAGTCCGATTTTTACCGAGCCGTCGCCGGCGTCTTTTATTTCGCTTTGCGGCACCACCCTGTCTATCGACGACAACGCCGCAGTCACGAGGCTTTCGTCTTTCATCTTGCACGCGGCGGACGACGTTTCTTTTAACGTATCGATAATCGCCTTAACGACCTCGTTATCCGGCGGGAGAGCCTGCAACCAGTCGGGCAGTTCGACGTCGATTCTTTTAAGCAGAAATTCCGATAAAATTTTATCGAGAACGTTCGCGTATTCGTTTTCGTCGGCGTTGAGCGCGTCTATCGCGACTACGCCTACGCCGTATTTTTCTTCAAGTTCGGCGCGGAGTTCTCTGCACTTTTTGCCGTTCGGGTCCTTACTGTTAAGCGCGATAACGAATGGTTTGCCGAGTTCTTTAAGCCTTGCGGCGGTCTTCTCTTCGGCGGGAACGTAATTCTCGCGCGGAATATCCGCAATGCTGCCATCGCAGGTCATTAAAACGCCTATCGTAGAGTGCTCGCCTATGACTTTTTCGGTGCCGATCTCGGCGGCTTCTTCAAAGGGAACGGGCTCTTTATTCCAGGGCGTGGTAACCATACGTTTTTCGCCGTTTTCTTTATCGCCGAGCGCGCCGTCCACCATATATCCCACACAGTCGATTATCCGCATTTTTGCGGTGGTTTTACCTTTATTCAAAGAAACCTTTACCGCTTCGCCCGGTATAAATTTCGGTTCGGTGGTGGTAACCGTCTTGCCCGCCGCCGACTGCGGAAGTTCGTCGGCGGCTATTTTTTGTTTATTCTTGCCCGTAACGTTCGGCAACACGAACGCTTCCGCAAACCTTTTTACGAACGTTGACTTCCCCGTTCTTACCGGACCGACCACTCCGAGATATATATCGCCGTCGGTACGCCGCGCCAGATCCTGATAAACGTCGTAATTCTCCATAGAAAAATCCTCCCACTTGTAATCGCGTTACGATACAAGTTATGAGAGGATTTATCGTTTTATGACAATATTTTATTAAATGAGTCCGCCGGATCCCACCCTTCAGAGAAGAGTACGTTATTATAAATATCAAGTCCGTAAATTTTGCCCTTCCGTGTGTATGCTCTCCCGTCGAAGCGGGAGAGGTGAAGACAATTGCGGTTATAAGTCGCGGTCGGATTTTTCACGCACGAATATACGGATAGGCGTGCCCTCGAACCCGAACGACTTTCTTAAAGTGTTCTCTAAAAAACGTTTATACGAAAAATGCATAAGTTCGGAGTTGTTTACGAAAAACACGAACGACGGCGGGCATACCCCGTCTTGCACGGCGTAATATATTTTAAGTCGTCTGCCGTTTTTTGTCGGCGGCTCGGTAGCGCGCACGGCGAACGAAATCACGTCGTTCAGAAGTCCCGTCGTGATACGCTTTTCCGCGTTGGCTTTTACCTCCGCCGCCAGAGCGAGCAATTTATTTACTCTCTGTCCCGTCTTTGCCGAAATATATACGGATTTGAAATAGTCCATAAACGCAAGATCCGTCTGTAACTTCTTTTCGAACTCGTTTATGGTATGAGTATCTTTTTCGACAACGTCCCACTTATTCATCACGATTACCGACGGTTTGCCCTGTTCGTGGATATAGCCCGCTATCTTCACGTCCTGCTCGGTAAGCCCCTCTCCGGAATCGACCACGAGTAAACACACGTCCGCCCTTCTGATCGCTCCCAAAGCCCTTAAAACGCTGTAATACTCTACGTCTTCGTCTACCGAACGCTTTCTTCTTATACCCGCCGTATCGATAAGCGTATATCTTTTACCGTTTACGGTAATGGGCGTATCGATCGCGTCGCGGGTGGTGCCGGCAATATCGGAAACTATCGTCCTGTCGTAACCGAGCAAAGCGTTGGTTAAACTCGATTTGCCCGCGTTGGGTTTACCGACTATAGCGATTTTCAGACCGTCGTCGCCGTCGAGGTCTTCTGCGGACGGAAAATCGGCGCACACCTCGTCAAGAAGGTCGCCTATGCCCTTTGCCTGTTCGGCGGATATTCCGAACGGTTGCCCCAGACCCAATTCGTAAAAGTCGAAAAGGTCTTCGGGTTTATACACGTCGAGTTTGTTTACCGCAAGCACTACGGGCTTACCCGACTTACGAAGCATATTCGCCACGTCGTGATCGGCGGAAGTAAGTCCGCTTTTGGCGTCGCAGAAAAATATAATGACGTTAGCCGTTTCTATCGCGATTTCGGCTTGCTTTTTGATATGCTTCCACATTTCGTCGGCGGACTTGATTTCTATGCCGCCCGTATCGACGAGCGTGAAAGTTTTGCCGCACCATTCCGCGTCGCAATAAAGTCGGTCTCGCGTAACGCCGGGCGTGTCTTCTACGATGGACAATTTCTGTCCCGTAACTCTGTTGAAAAACGTCGATTTGCCGACGTTGGGTCTGCCTACTATGGCTACTAACGGTTTATTCATTTGCTTCTCCGTCGATGGGTTTTAAGGTCTGTAATTGATTTTCTTCGGGCTTTTTATACGCGAGTTTTTCGGTAACTGCGGTTACGAGCGCGAACAGGTAAAGAACGTACGGCAAAACGTAGGATATATCGAGCAAACCTATAAACAGGTTCGCCGCAAGAAATACGACCATATAAATTCTGCCCTCGTATTTGCGGATATAAAGCCTTACGAGAAGGAATATAACCGCTATCATCGAAAGTATTCCGACTATTCCCGCGCTGCCGATAGCGTCGAAAATATAGTTATGCGCGTAACGCGAATAGTAAAACGACTGCCCGTCGCTGCTTTCCATAAAGCGGCGGCAAAAACCTACGCCGATTATCGGGCTTTCGGTAAAGTATTTAAGTCTTAACTTCCAATGATCTATTCTGCCGCTCGAAACCTTTGAGAAATCCGGGGTGCCGAGCGAAGCGAAGGCTTTTTCGATATAAGCGATAACGTCGATATTCGTCTTTTTAACGACTATCGCGAGCGCGGCTACGCAACCGAGCAGGAATATAAGAAAAATAAGCGCGAGCAACTTTCTGTTTTCTTTTCGCCCGACGAAAGTCTTTATACAGAAGAAAATCGCTATAACTCCGCCCGCGATAATTCCCGTGCGTGACAGCGTTAAAATAATGCACAGCGACGAAAAAATCGCTATCGACCAGTAAAATATTACGTGTTTATTCTTTTCGGCTTTATAGTATGCGAACGGCAAAAACATAGCGATAAGTTCGCCCGCGATATTGCTTACGCCCCACCCCGTTATGATTTCGCCTTTCCACGCGGAAAAACCCTTTTCTTCGACGGTCGTTCTGAATAAATCGTATCGTATAACGTACACGAAAGCGACCTGACACGCGGCTACGAAAGCGACTTCGGCAAGCAAAGTGGCGATATACTCGAACAAGTCGCCGTCGTTTTTGACGGTGGCGACGAATATAACGTAAAAACCGAGCAGGCAAGCGACCGCTATCGAGTTCGCAAGAAGGCTTTGCAAATAATATTGCTGCCCGACGCCCGCGATTAAAAACGTGAAAGAAGCAATGCCGAAAGCGAGATAAGATTTACCGCTTTTAATATTTTTGCGTTCTTTAATAACTCTGTAAATTATCCCCGCGAAAGCAACTACGCCCGCCGCAATTATAGGATAAAGGTGTTGGGGTTGGGTAAGATAATTAGAATTATCTCCGTACCCGGGGCTGTGTTGAGTGGAAACGACGAATATCGTATTTACGAATATCGTAAGCCACCCGCGATAATCGTCGACGAACGCCGCCGTAAAGCCCATCGCAAGACAATAAAGCACGACCGAATACGCATCTACCGCGAGAATATGCAAAATAAGCGTCAACGCTCCGACCGCCCACACGTAGGCGGGCTTTCGCACGAACTCGTTTATTCTGGCGATTACGCTTTTGAAAGTTTTCTCCATTTTTCGTTTCTCCGATTTTATTATTTACTCCGACAAATACCGTCCTTCCGGGACTCATCCGTCGCGCTGCGCGCGCCACCTTCCCTGCAAGGGAAGGCAAGTGGCGTTGCTCAGAATGACGCATATAAAATCATATCACCAACGTACATAATACAACATTTCCGACGATTATGCAAGCGATATACGGTCGGAAACCGAACGGACGAAAAGTCCGCGTTCTTCGCCGAGCGTTACGCAGTCGTTTATATACGCCGCGAATTTATCGGTTACTTTCTGAAGCCTTAACGCCGCGCACGCGACCGAAGCGATTTCTTCGGTATACAGCGCGACTTTATCTTCGAGCGCGGCTTTTATAAGCGCGATTATCTCGTAAGGAGTGAAATCCGTTTCGTATCTTCTTACCGCTTTTTCGCCCGTTTCTACTCTGTATTTGTCGAAAGTAACGGGTTTATCCGTCTTGCGGTAATAAAATTCGCCGAGCAACTTTTCGCGTTTGAAGCCGCAAAGCGGAATAAGCGCGAGCATTCTGTTTTCGACCTTGTTGCCGAATTTTAATATTCCGAGCGTAGAAAGCGTTCTTCTTATAAGGAAATTTTCCGAAATCGGTTCTTCCGCTCCGACGACCGCTTTGAGCCTCGATACGATTTCCGCGTCGTTGTCGCCGGAAGTTACGTAATCGGCGGTTTCGAATAGTTGACTAACGTTTGCGCACTTGTACGCCTTTTGCGCTTTCGCTATACCCGAGCCCGTCTTTTTATCTCTGCCCGTAATACGATCGAGCAAGTCTTTTATACGCTTTATTTCGCGCTTCGGGTTATTATAGTAGTTGACCGCAAAAACGCGCGTAACGTTCCAGTTGTTGCGTTTAAGCGTCTGAATCTGCAATACGTTTCTGTCCTTTATCGAAAATTTATCGCTTCCGTCGCACATAACCGCAAGAATAAATCTGTGTTTGTTTTTGGGATCGAGCACGGCTACGTCTATTTTGAAATCGGAAACACCCACGTCGTAACGACATTCGTAACCGTATTGCGACAAGGCGGCGGCAATATATTTACCGAGCCCCGTTCTGCTTTTCGCGACGCTGTCGGACGAAACCGCAAGCGTCGTTTTGCCCTTTTCGGCGAAGTTAAGAAACGCTTTAAGCCCCGCGACGCCCTTGCTGTTGGTTTTCGAAAGATCTATCATCGCGCCCGTAATCGACGAGAATACGACCATTTCTTCTCTCGCCCTCGAAGCGGCGACGTTAAGTCTGCGCCAGCCTCCCGCCTGATTGAGAGGTCCGAAATTAAGCGATATTCTTCCGTTTTTGTCGGGACCGTAGCATACCGAGAAGAGTACTACGTCGCGTTCGTCGCCCTGTACGTTTTCAAGGTTTTTGACGAACACGGGTTCTTCCCTTTCGTAAGCCCTTTCTTCGAGTTTTTCCGCCGAAATCGCCGACGAAAGTCTGCGTTCGATATAATCTCTCTGTACGCTCGAAAAAGTTACCACGCCTATGCTCGAACGGCAAAGCGTTGGATCTTTCAGGCGGCGGATAACTTCTTTGACGAGAGCGTCCGCTTCGGGTTTGTTGCGTTTGGTAAAGCCGCGATCGTACAAACCGTCTTCGACGTAAACGAATTTCACCCTGCTGTCGGGCGCGTCCGGCGATGGGAAAGTACAGAGTTTATTTCCGTAATAGGCGACGTTGGAAAACGCTATAAGGCTTTCGTGCTTGCTGCGGTAGTGCCATACGAGATGCCTTTCGTCTACGCCGAGCGCAAGACAATCGTCTAAAACGCTTTCCATATCCTCGGTTTCTATATCGTCTTCGTCCACGCGGTTCGAATCGAAGAAAGCCGTCGGCGGCAATTGTTTGGGGTCGCCGACGATTATGGCAGACTTTGCCCTCGCAAGCGATCCTATCGCTTCTGCGGTAGGCATCTGCGAGGCTTCGTCGAAGATTACGGTATCGAAAAGTCCGTTTTCCGCCCTTAAATATTGCGCGACCGTAGACGGGCTCATAAGCATACACGGAGCGGCGGTTTTCAGAAGTTCCGGTATTTCGTCAAACAGTTTACGCAAACTCATTCCGCGTAAATTATTTTTCGCGTACCGTCTGAAATTCATAAGTTCTATGCTTCCCTTGCCCTCGGTCGAAGCGAGCGGCAGGCGGGAAATGAGTTCGCTGCGGATTTGTTCCCTGCAAACAAGAGCGTATTCGTCGAGCAGAAGTCTTAACGATTCGGTATTTTCCTCCTGCAAAGCCGCCGAGAAACGGGATAACACGGGATCGGTCGATATAGTCGTTTTAAGGAAGTTTTCATACACGTTCTTTTCAAAGCCCGCTATCACGTTCTCCGGGGTAAGATCGCCGTTTTCGAGCGAATCGGTAACGAAGGTAAGCCCCTCTTTTTCGAGAGCGGCGGCTTCGGCGCGATAAGAGCACCAGTTGGCAAGCATATCGACGTTTTCGATCAAAGCCCCCGCCCTTGCGGCGTAGCCGTCTAAAACGTCGTCTTCGGGAAGTTTACCGGAATCGGCTTTAATCGTCTTATTAAAGGCTTTTTCGGCGGCGTAGAAGCCCTTGAGCGAGGTTAAAAGTCCGCTAAGGACGGGCGCGGTAAAGCCGCTTTTAGCCGCTATGCACGTACTGTTGAAACCGTCGGCGTTATAGTCGAGAAAGACTTCCGCCGCCGTATCGTGAAGTTTATATAACGGCGCGAGAAATTTATTTCTCCCTTCGCCGAAATCGATTTTGCCGAAAGCCGACGTGAATTTATCCGACAATTTCGTATTAGCCTTTATCTCGTCCCGATCTTCGTAAATCGCCGACAGAAGTTCGAGCGACGGCAGATACGTATCTTCGGTAAATTTGTTTATCGCGGTTTTCGAAAGCCGTTTTATTACGGATTGAACGACGGCGTTTCCGGCGGTTTCACCCTCGCTTTCCAATGCCCGCGAAAGTTCTTCTTTTTCGCCCTTTTTAAGATCGATTAACTTATCGAAAGAACGGTAATATTTTTTAAGGTTCGCGTCCAAGCGGCGGTTTGCGTTATAAAACGCCTGAAAACTCTCTTCGTCCGCGCTGAAATATTCGTCTAAATCGCCGCCCGACAAATCTTTTGCTATCGATTCGAGAAGCGTAAGTTTTTTGCGGGTGAGCCGCGTAATTCTCTGCCTGTAAAGATCTAAAAACAAGGCGATATAACTCTTTAAGTGCTTGATCTCCGCTATCACGACTTCCGCAGAACAATAGACGGCGTTCTTTACGTCGGCGTTATAATCGGTAAGACGAACGCTTGAAAAGGGCGAATTATAGACTCCGCCGCATTCTCTTGCCGAAACCGCCGCGCGACGAATCATATTTTCGTAGCGTTCCACTTTTTCTTTGGTAAGTTTGTCGTAGAAAACGCTTTCGATATTCATTACGTCGGGCGCT
>FR898466.1:0-3758 GCA_000437515.1 Acidiphilium sp. CAG:727
CCGCGTTTTTCAGTTTTGTTGTTGTTCTTCTTCTGCTGCGACTTCTTTTTTAGCCTTGTAATCGCGAAGAGCGTTTGCAAGTTGGTCGGGGCAGGAGGTGTTCGACCTGCATTTGATTCCCGATAAAAGCGAAATCACCTCGTCTATTTTTTTGCCCTGGACAAGACGAGAAATTCCTTGAAGGTTACCGCTGCAACCGCCGATAAATTTAACGTTGACCACTTCGTCGTTTTCGGTAACGTCAAAGAGTATCTGACGGGAGCAAGTACCTTTCGTAAGATAGGTTTGCATTGTTATTCTCCTTTAATCTACCAAACAGTCGTATACCGTTGCGTAGACGTTGCCTGCCTTTTCCGCCCATTTTTTATAGATGCCCTTCGCGGTCTGCCTGTCGGGAACTACGAGTTTGAGTTCGAACAGGGGCTGAGAAGGCTCTAAAATTTTAAGGTATACCGTGTAGGTGCCGTCCCTGTTCATGTAATAGTCGGCTACGCACTGTTGATTTTTGCGATATTTTAAGCGGTTGTTTTTTACGAACGACGAAATTTCTTCGCGCAGCGAAGACGGAATCTGTACGTAAAAGTCCGCGAGGCATACTCTGCCGTCCGGCGTAATGCCGTATAACGGTTCGTCGCCCTGCTGCGATACGTTATAGATAAAACTGTGATCCAGAAGCGTGCCGAGCAGGGGCTTGCAGTCCATATACGATATCCATGCGTTCGCCCCGCAGCACATGTCGAGAACGGTGTTCTCGGACAAAGGAGCCTCCATTTTATCAAAGACGAACAGCAATATTAACTTGTTCACCAAAGCGTCGCCTTTGACCTGCATGGCGCGTCCTCCGTAAAAACGATTATTCGGCTACGATAAGCCGAACGCCGCCGATTAAGCCGCGAATTCTTTAAGTTCGGCAACGAGATCGTCGCACTTGTCGCTGTGAATTTCGACCGTAAGGGGTTTAGCGAGATCGAGCGAGAAAATGCCGAGAATGGATTTGGCGTCAACGACGTATCTGTCGCTGCGAAGATCTATTTCGTAAGAATACTTCTGTACGATAGAAACGAATTTTTTAACCTGGCTTGCCATCTGAAGAGAAATTTGTACCGATTTCATAAATTTTTTCCTCCTGTCTTATGCGTTCCGTACGTAAAATCCACGCCGAAATGCAGACTGTATACATTATACATAATTTGCAAAAAAAAATCAATAGTTTTCTCAAAAGTTATTGTCATATTTTTTAAGATATGTTATAATTGCCCTAAACGAACCGCTCGCGATACCGCAATTTGTATACTCGACGGGCGGTGGGAGGATTTTTTATGCTTACACGCGAACGCTCGCTCGAAATTTTTCTCGGCGCGACCGACGATCTGATAAATTCTAAATATATTCTCGCCGACAGCAAGGTCGGGGCGGTGCTTAAAGCGGTTGCGCAGTCGAGGCTTTTATACGAAACTTTCGAATACGTTACCGACGGCTTCGATTACGCGGCGGCAAAAAGCGTGTGCTTCGTCGACGGCGGAGTCGCTTTGCCGCAAAAAGACGAAGACCTGCTCGCTTTCTGTTTTTTGCTTCTTATGGAAATAGACGCCAAAAAGGAAGACGTGATACGCCTTCTGACCGAATATTTTAACGGCAACGACGGAATGCAGGCAGCCTACGCGAATTTCGCGCAGAAATTGCTTATTCCGTTCCGCGATACCGCGAAGCGCACTTTCGAAAAGATGATGTCGGGCGAAATGCCAGTCGTAAGGAAGAAAACTCCCGAAGAAGTCGCAAAAGAAGAGAAAAAAGCAGGTAAAAAAACTTCGGCAGTTCGCTACGCCGAAACTCTTTGCGAAGACGAAATCGCGCGTTCGGGCGACGATAAATGCGAAGAACTCGCGTATATATTAAAAGAACTGCGCGAAGCGATAGAAAACGAAGAATCCGATAAGATAACGCTTGCGTATCTTGCCTTGAAGTACGCGATTAAAGCAATCAAACGCCCGAAAATAGACCTTAACTCGATAACGGAAGAAGTTTCCGCCGCTCTTTGATTTGACGTCGTAATTCGTATTACGTCATGCCGGGCAACGCGAAGCCCTCTCTCCCGCTTCAAAGGGAGAGCAGATTCCCGGAAGTATGATATTCTACCGGGTAAATATAAACTTAAAAAATGGAAAAACAAATAACGACCAAAGAAATTTTCAACGGAAACGTATTAAAAATCAGACTTGACGAAGTGGAACTCGACGACGGAAGAAAGGGCGAAAGGGAAGTCGTTCACCATCCGGGCGGAGCGGCGATTTTAGTCGTAAAAGACGGAAAAGTTCTGCTTGAAAGGCAGTACCGCTACGCCGTCGGGAAAGAAGTTATAGAGATTCCCGCCGGTAAAAGAGATAAAGGCGAAGACTTTTTGCAGACCGCAACCCGCGAACTCGAAGAAGAAACGGGTTTAAGGGCTACTAAAATCGAAAAGTTATGCGAAATTATTCCTTCCCCCGGTTATACCGACGAAATAATAGGCATTTTCTATGCCGACGAATTCGTAAGCGGGCATACGCATTTCGACGAAACGGAAGAATTGACGTCGTTCTGGGTCGATCTCGACGAGGCGTACTCTATGATAGACCGCGGCGAAATAACGGACGCAAAAACTCTCGTTGCCCTGCTTAAATACAAATCTTTCCGTTAATAATCGCCGTTGATACGCTCGCCACCTCTCCCGCTTCAACGGGAGAGCATACTCCCGGAAGGGTGGTTTACGGCGTAAAATAAACCCATAAAAATAAAAAATAACGCCGCAAACGTTTGTGTTTTTTTCGGCGTTGTGATAAAATAACAAAGTAAATACGGAGGCATAGCTCAGTTGGTTAGAGCGCTTGCTTCACATGCAAGAGGTCGTAGGTTCGAGCCCTACTGTCTCTACCATTCCGGCGACTGCGAGAAAGTCGCAAAACAAAAAGAAGGGGTTTTATACTCCTTCGTTTTGCTTTGCAGTATGTTCGCGTCGCCTTTGTCGTATAAACGGGTCGTGTAATCGAAATAACGTAGCGCTCCGCCTTCTATTGCGTGGATTGCTTCGTTTCACTCGCAATGTCGTGAGGGGTAAAACGGAAAAAATTAACAAAAAATAAAAAATTCGTGAAAAGGCGTTAATTTCGTTTGACATTAAGTTCGGCGTTCGCTATAATGTGGTTGTATATAGGCGAATGCTTATACTGAAAAACGAATATCGGCAAACCCGTTGCGAGGCGGGGACGCAAAGCCAAGGAACTTTTATTTATATTAAAGAAGAGTGCGCCCGGTTGCAATTTGTACTTGTAGAGTACGTTTTGCAACCGGTTTTTTGTTTTTCTTCCGATATAACGTAAAGTCCGCCCGGTTGCAATTATCAATCTGTGCAAATATGTGCATAGAGCGATTATTGCAACTTTTTTCGTTTTAAGGGGGAGGGTAATGAGCCTGATGAAATTAAAGATTTTATGGAGGGTCTCAAAATGAGACAAACACAAAACGCGTCTAAAAAAGACAACAGAAAATCGATTCTCGTAATCGGGCTTTTACTGCTTCTCGTAGCGGTAATCGGCTTCGGCGGTTACACCATGTCGAAATACGTTACCAAGAAATCGGTACAAGGCAACACCGCGCAGGTTGCCAAATGGGGCTTCACCATTGAAACCCAAAACGTTGATAAGTTATTTAGCGATAAATACAAAGCCGGCGGCACTGTTGCTAGTACCGGTGGTGCCTTAATCGTAAAAGCGCATACTGAC
>FR898466.1:3853-5034 GCA_000437515.1 Acidiphilium sp. CAG:727
GAAAGTTACGTTCGATATAACTGCCGGTTCCAGCGATATTTCACTTACGTACGAAAAAGATAATGTTGCAGCGCAAGATCCCTACGCTCCTGTAAAATGGACTCTTAAAAAGGGTAATGCTGCGGTAGAAGGATGTTCGGGTGTTTCCCTTACAACGATACTTAATAAATTAGATAGTTATGACGAAACCGTTGAAGCGGGCGAAGAACTTGCAAATGCGGGAACTTACACTATCGAATGGGAATGGGTTTTTGATAACACTGCCAACGCCGATTCTGATAACCTTGACACTTTGCTTGGTATGATTGCCAATAATGATGCTACAACTAAATACGTAACGGAAGCGGGAACTTATACTAAGGTTGAAGCAAGTACTAATATTTCTTTTGGTTTCGTTATAAAAGTTGAACAGGTACAAGCCTAATCAATAAAGCAAAAAATTAAAATCGAACGGCAAGCAATCCGTTCGGAGTCGTATAAATGAAAGCAAACACGCAATTCACGAAAGATCCCGTAATGGGGTATATAAAACCCATGTCGGGGGCGAGAAAAGTCGTCGATAACGACGGTGCGCTTTTGTGCTTTTTGCGTATGGATAGGTTGTACGACTTAAATCACGTTTGTTTCGCCTCGTGCAGACGCGTCGACAAAGCCGAACAAGTAGGCAACGCCGACACGTTCGTAACGGACGGAAAGTATTTGTATAAAAAGGGAGTCGTAGTAGGTAAATTAAAATTCGATTATTCGTATTTGAAAATTCTTGCTTTACTTGCGATTCTGGCAGTTGCCGTAACTTCTCTCGTGGTTGTAACGCACGAGAAAAAAGAGCCGATAGTTCCCGAATTTTCGGTATACGATACCGACGGGGAGTGGATAGACGGCGGCGAAGTAAAAATATTCGGCAACAGAACGATCAAACCCGGAGATTCGGGGTCGTATATGTTTATCGTAAACAATCCGCACTCCGTAGATCTCTATTGCATTATAAGATTCACCGTAAACTACGAAAACAAAGAATCGTTACCGCCTGTAAGGTATCAGGTTAAATCCGAGGGGCAAACCCTTAAACTTTCGGAAATCGAAAACGGATTTGCGGTATACGATCTGACGATAAGCAAAAAAAATTCGCGTTCGTTCACGCTCGAGTGGCAATGGTTGTTCGAAAGCGGCAACGATACGCA
>FR898466.1:5123-8793 GCA_000437515.1 Acidiphilium sp. CAG:727
AGTATTTACTCCGCGGTAATTCACCCTCCCCGGAGTATGCCTCCCGATGAAGCGGGAGAGGTGGCAACCTGCCGAAGGGGCTTCACTACGTTCAAAATGACGTAAATCAATATCGCAAGCGGTCGCGCAAAGACAACGATAAAAGGAGAACGAGTATGGAAAAAACTGAAAAGAAAAAAATATCGTTTTCGGGAATCGTCTCTCTCGTCGTTAAAGTCGTTCTCGGAGCGTTTGTCGCGCTTCTCGTATTCGTTGCGGCAAACCTTGCTTACGATAAATACGTCAAAAAATCGGCTATTCCGTCGGTATTCGGCAAATCGGTTCTCGTAATCGCCACGCCGTCCATGACCGGTGCGGTGGACGCCGGCGACGCGATAATTATCGAACGAAGCGATTCTTATCGGGTTGGCGATATTATAACCTATTTACCCGCGGCGGAAGCGACTTCGGTGACGCACAGAATCGTCCGTATAGACGGCGATAAATATTATACCAAAGGCGACGCCAACGATAGCGAAGACCCCGATCCCGTATTTGAAAATCAGATTGCGGGCAAGGTGGTAATCCGTATGCCCAAACTCGGCATAATAATCGAATGGCTTCGTACCTGGCAGGGGATAGCCTTTCTTGCGGCGACAGGCGCGGTTATAGTCGCGCTCTTTATGGTCGCCGGAAGTCCGGACGAAGAGGACGAATACGGATTGCTCGACCCTACCGATTTAACGGACGCAGACCGCGACGAGTAAAAGGTATAAACGAAACCTCAAATACCGTATTTCCGAAATAAAGCAGGGTAACGAAATGAAAAAATTCGACGTTAAAAAATTTGCGATAACGACTTTGATCGTCGCAATCGCCATCACTTCGGTTCTTGCATTGCTGTTCGGGGTTCAAAAAACCTATTCCGCTTACCGGAACGTCTGCGAGAGCGTCAACGGCGAAACGATTGAATCGGTTTTTCACGAAAAATCAAAAATCGTAGTCAAATCAGGTGACGAAACTTTTTATTCGGAGTATAATACAGACAGCGGTTACTTTTATAAACGAACGTTTCCGCAGAATTTATATCCCGGTTGAAATGACGGTCGGACTCTCGTTTGCTTTTATGCAAAATCCGATGCCGCCGCCGACCTTCGGGCTTATGTCGAAAAAGGTCGTTCCGGGCGAAAGAATCGTTCTGTTAAATTCTTTGACAACTTAATAAATAAACCGTCGTACAGGGTGGTTTTTCCTTGCTTTACCGGTTTTGGTTCGTAACTACCGATATTCAACACTATACACCTAACATTTATGTGTCTCGGTACGGGAATCGATCCGAATTACTGCATCCGCGGAAAGAATCCCATAAACGGACTGAAACGGCAAAGACTCGCCCGTGACGATCTTCCAATTACACCTAACAATCGGATCGGCGAGGCGAAAAACCATCCCGTATGGCGGTTTACTTACGTAAAAAATAAATAAATACTTGCATAAATGCTGATAAGTTGATATAATAGCGGCAGACGGTAGCGATCGTCTCCGCTATTTTGTTTATCGTAGCGTCGGGCGTAAGCGAAACGTCTTTTTGAACGGCGGGTTTCCGCGTGGGAAATATAAAGAACGAACAAGTAAAAATCATGGGTAAAGAAATAATCGGAATAACGAAAGAACAATTGAACGCCGAAACGGAAAATCTCAAAAAGGTTTTCGACACGGTAAGGGTGCTTCGGGCGGAAGAAATCGGCGGACTTAAACAAGACTGTAACGCGGGCGAAAACTGTTACCGGTTATGGGGCAGAAATCAGACTTGCCCCGTCTGCATAAGTTATCTCGCCCTGACTGAAAAACGGCAGTTCTGTAAGATCGAAAAAACTCGTGATGGGGCATTTCAGGTTTTCGCCGATTATCGCGAGGTCGACGGCAAGCCCTGCGTGATAGAAATGATTAAACGTTTCGACGACGACGTTATGGTCTATTTTACCGACGACGACAGCAGAACGGAAGCGGCCGACGAGTATTTCAGAAAAAGCAATATCGACGTGCTTTGCGGAACGTTTAATCGCCGCTACTACGAAGAGTGTCTTGCAAACGAATCTTTCACGGGCGGGGTTGCGATGATCGATCTTGACGATTTCAAGGTATACAACGACCTTTTCGGACACAGCGCGGGCGACGCGGTGCTTAAAGCGGTTGCGGAAACCGTAAGCAACTGCGTGCGTTCGTCGGATAAAGTAATCCGCTACGGCGGCGACGAATTTTTAATAGTCGCAAGCGGAATGACCGAAATTCCTTTCAATCGTTGTATGCGCGATATTTCCGCCGCGGTAAGACTGATCGAAATCGCCGAATATCCGACGATAAAGCCTACGGTCAGCATCGGCGGAGTTGTCTGCGTAAACGAAACGCTTAAAAACGCGGTCGGCAGAGCGGACGAGTTAATGTATTTCGCCAAAAAGAAAAAAGACGGCGATTCCGGCGAAAAAGGCGGGCGCGGCTTGCCTGAGTCGGCAGATACGTACGTTTCGTCGAAAGAAACGGTGCTTATCGTAGACGATTCCGAACTCAATCGCGAAATTCTCGTAAGCATACTCAAAAACGAATATAACCTTATAGAAGCCTCCGACGGCGAAGAGTGTATCAATAAGTTAAACGAGCGCGGAACTCTCGTATCGGCAGTTCTGCTCGACCTTATCATGCCGAACGTCAGCGGTTTCGACGTGCTCGACTATATGAATAAAAACGACCTTATCGGCGAGATACCCGTAATCACGATAACGGGCGACGAATCGCAGGACGCCGTGCGCGCGGCTTACGAAAAGGGCGTTTCGGATTATATAACCCGACCTTTCGATGCAAAAGTGGTATACAGGCGGGTTTCCAACACGATAAAAGTCTACTCACGGCAAAAGCGACTGATTTTCGAATTGAAAAGGCAGATGCGCGAAAAAGAAAAGAACCGCGATATGATAGTCGAAATATTGTGCAGAATAATCGAAAAACGCGGCGGATACGTCGGTAATCACGCTTCGCATATCACCGAATTTACTCGGTTGCTGCTCGAAAAACTCGTTTCCAAGAAAAAAGATTGCGGCGTCAATGCGAAAGATATTTCCGTAATATCGACCGCCGCCGCGCTTCACGACCTCGGCAAAGTTCAGATAGACCGCGCGATTATAGATAAAAAGGGCAGTCTTACGAAAGAGGAAATCGAAGTAATCAGAACTCACGCAACGGCTGGAGAAGAGATGCTTATCGGTCTTACCGGTTTCGAAGACGAACCGCTCGTAAATTACGCGAGGCAGATCTGTCGCTCGCACCACGAACGCTACGACGGCAAAGGTTATCCCGACGGACTTAAGGGCGACGAAATACCGATCGTCGCGCAGGTCGTTTCGGTTTGCGACGTATACGACGCGCTTATTTCCGAGCGCCCATATAAACGGGCGTATACCGGCGACGAAGCCTTAAAAATGATTAAAAACGGCGAATGCGGGGCGTTCAATCCGTTGATTATAGAGTGCCTTGACGAGTGTTCGGATAAATTCGGAGAAATTATCGAACGGGAAAAAAAGGAGAATTCGGACGATGACTAAATCGTTATTAAGAAAAATCGCTGCGTTCGTCGCCCTTATAACGGCGGCGGTTTCGATTTCGTCCTGTTCGAAAAATAAAAGCGAAACCGACGACC
>FR898466.1:8798-12099 GCA_000437515.1 Acidiphilium sp. CAG:727
AAAAGCGAAACCGACGACCGCAGCGATATGCCGACTCTCTTAATCGGCATAGACTATTATAAACCGCTGGTTTATCGCGACTACGACGGAAAATTCGTCGGTATGGACGTAGAACTTGCAGAAGAAGTCTGCCGGCATATAGGGTATAAAGCCCGGTACGTTTACATGGACTGGAGCGACAAGAACTCGTATCTTCTTCGCGGTGACATCGATTGTATATGGTGTTGTTTTTCGTTGACCGGCAGAGATGACGATTATTCGTGGACGGTGCCGTATCTAAACAGCCGCGAGGTCGTGGCTGTGCCGGACGAAAGCGATATATTCGCGATTGCCGACTTACGCGATAAAAGAGTCGCCGTTCAGGCAACGACGAAACCCGACGAGATTTTTTCGGGCAATGCCGGCATCAGAATGGTCGTTCCCGCGCTCAGAGAACTTAACTGCCTGCCGAGTATCGATTATATTTTCGCGGCGGTAAACGAAGGGTACGTCGACGCGATCGCCGGTCACGAAATAGTGTTCCGCGAATATATGAAATCGAGTTCGGTCGAATTAAGGATTTTAGACGAAGCGCTGCTCGATGTTCAGGTCGGCGTGGCGTTTCGGAAAGGGACGCATTCCGACGTGATCGAAAAAATAAACAAGACGTTATATATGCTTAACCGCAACGGATATATGGCGAAGTTAATCGCGTCGTACGGGCTTGACCCCGACGCGCATCTGGTGAACTATGAAACGGCGTTATAACGAATCGAAAACGGGACACTTTATATTCGTTTCGGCAATTATTTTGCTGGGTTTGGTTTTATGCGTGTTCAGTTCGCTTATTATGACTTCGTCGGATAAAAACGAGGCGAAAAAACAGATGATCGTCGTATCGAAATACGTTAAAGATCAGTGTATACGATACGAAGAACTTCGTATCGAGGCTATTGCGCGTAGCGTGTACGACGTGTCGGACAGAGCGTTTTCCGTAAGAAACGAAATAGATTATACTTCCGAAAACATCAACGAAGAAATTGCTTCGCTTGCCGAACGCAACAGATTAAGCGGTATTTTTATAACCGAATCCGTTGACGGTTCCTCTGCGGGCGTCGTGAAGTATTATTACGTAAAAGGCGACGAAACGGAAGAAACGTGGACGTCTTATTTCGAAACTTACGGTTCCGTTACGGGAAATATGATTAAAAGTTACGGCGAACAAATTTTACGTAACGGTTATTATTACGATTACGTCATCGTTTCGAGGGGCGACGGAAAAGGCGCGGTGCTGTGTTATAAGCGGCGATCGGTCAAAGAGGTCGAAGACGAAAGATTTTCGATTTCGACGTTACTCGAAGGCTTTGTTTTCGGCTCCGGCGGCGTCGTGGCGGTTACCGACGGCAATACCGTGCTGGCGTCTAATAATCCCGACGACGTCGGAATGCCGGCGCAGGATTGCGCCGTCGTAAGAATGCTTCGCAAACAGAACTCCGACGACGTGATGCGGGTGGACGACGACGGTATTTATTACGGTGTGAGAACAGGCGTAAAAGATATGTTCATATATGCTTATATGCCGGGTTCCGACGTATTCGTGCGGCGTTCGATCGTTTTGCCGTATCTGTTGCTGTTGTACCTGGTTGCCGGCGGCGTCGTTATGATGGTCAGGCAGATTATGTTGCGTGGAAAGCGACTTGCGCAGGAACGGCAAGAGGCGGCTTATCTTGCCGAAAAAGAAAAACTTGCTCAACAAGCGATTAAGGCAAACGAAGCGAAAACCGATTTTTTACGCCGTATGAGTCACGACATACGAACCCCGATAAACGGAATCAGGGGGATGGTTCAGATCGGCGAATACTATTACGACGACGCGGACAAACAAAAGGAGTGCAGGGATAAAATCTGGAATATGTCCGAATACCTGCTCGATCTCGTAAACAATATTCTCGATATGAATAAACTAGCCACTACCGAACCTGACTGGAAAGACGAGATTTTCGATATGACCGCGCTTTTGACCGAGGTGGATACTTTCACGGGGATACAGGCGAAAGAGGCGGGTATAACGCGGATTATAAAGGAAAAGACGATAACGCACGACCACCTGTTCGGCGGCAAGGTTCAGTTAAAAAGGGTTATAACCAATATCGTCGTAAACGCGATAAAATACAATAAACCCAACGGGAGAGTAACGGTATCGTGCGACGAAATCGGCTGCGACGATAAAAACGCGACCTATAAGTTCGTCTGCGAAGATACGGGTATCGGCATGAGCGAAGAATTTTTGCGGAAAATGTACGAACCGTTCGAGCGTGAAAACAGGGACGCGGGCAAGACTCTCGAAGGCGTCGGATTAGGGCTTGCCATCGTTAAAAAAATCGTAGACAGGGCGGGCTGGAAACTTACGGTAGACAGCAAAGTCGGCGAAGGCACCGTTTTTACGCTGGTTGCGACTTTCAAAATCGTAGAACCCCCGAAAAAAATCGAAACTTTACCCGAACCGGATGAAAGCGATCGTCTGAAAGGCTATAATATTCTCGTTGCCGAAGATAACGAACTTAACTACGAGATCGTCGAATTTATGCTTAAAATCGCCGGCGCTAACGTGATAAGGGCGACCGACGGCAGAGAGGCGACGGATATTTTCGAAAAAAGCAAAGTCGGCGAAATAGACGCCGTTTTAATGGACGTAATGATGCCCGAAGTAGACGGGCTTACCGCCGCGCGCGAAATAAGAAAACTCGACAGAAAAGACGCGGGCGTCGTTCCGATAATAGCGATGACTGCAAGCGCGTTTGCCGACGACGTAGAAAACGCCCGTACGGCGGGTATGAACGCGCATATCGCAAAACCGATCGAATCGGAGAAATTAGTAAATTGTATCGTCAGATTGATTAAAAAATCGGGGGAGGGGTAACGGATTTTGACTATTAGAGAAGTTTACGCCTATGCAGGCGGAAATTATGACGAAACGGTAAAAAGGCTCGGATCGGAAGAAATCGTGAACCGCTTTGCGGAGCGGTTTTTGTCCGACGGGAGTTTCCGCTCGCTTGAAAAAGCGTTTAACGAAGGCGACGGCGAGTCGGCTTTCAGGGCGGCGCATACTCTTAAAGGAGTAGCTAAAAATCTCGGATTTACCGATTTGGGCGATTCCGCCTCCGTTCTTACCGAGATTTTAAGAAATCGCGTTTTCGACGGCGCAAAGCCCGTTTTCGAAAAAGTAAAAAGCGACTACGACCGACTTATCCGTGCTTTGACCGTTTATACTGAAAACAAATAACACCCGCTGAGATGCCAGACAAGAATAATACGAACCTTG
>FR898467.1:0-20750 GCA_000437515.1 Acidiphilium sp. CAG:727
CGGACAAGAACAATACGGATAACGCGGCGTATGAATAGTATTCGCTTCCGGAAGGAAAAAAATTTACGGAATTGCGTCGAAAAAAATATTTTTTTGTCTTTCACCCCTTGACAACCCTCATACGACGAGCATATAATGTGGACGAAAACGAAAAAGGAGTAATTATATGATTTACGACGGCGTTGACGAATTGGTGGGCAAAACCCCATTACTCAACCTTAAAAAATATGCGAAGAAACACGATTTACGCGCCGAGATACTTGCTAAACTCGAATACTTCAATCCGTCCGGTTCGGTTAAAGACAGAGTCGCGAAAGCGATGATAGAAGATGCCGAAGCAAAAGGACTTTTAACTTCCGATTCGGTTATAATCGAGCCGACTTCCGGCAACACGGGCATAGGTCTGGCGGCGATAGGAGCGGCGAAGGGCTACAGAGTGATACTGACGATGCCCGAAACGATGAGCGTGGAACGCCGCAACATAATAAAAGCCTACGGCGCGGAAATAGTACTTACCGAGGGCGCGAAGGGCATGAAAGGCGCGATAGCCAAAGCCGAAGAACTCGCGAAAACACTTCCGAACGCGTTTATCGCCGGGCAATTCGTAAACCCCGCCAACCCGAGAGCGCATTATCTTACGACGGGTCCCGAAATCTGGAACGACACCGACGGCAAAGTCGATATTTTGGTTGCGGGCGTCGGTACGGGCGGAACTTTAAGCGGTACGGGCAAGTATCTTAAAGAGAAAAACCCGAATATTAAAGTAATAGCCGTAGAACCCGAAACTTCACCCGTTTTATCGAAAGGCGTAAGCGGGCCGCATAAAATACAGGGAATCGGGGCGGGATTTATTCCCGACACGCTCGACACGTCCATTTACGACGAGATAATAACCGTTGATAACGAAGTCTGCTTCGCCGCGGCTAAAGAATTGGGCGTTACCGAGGGCGTTCTGGTCGGCATATCTTCGGGCGCGGCGTTATGGGCTGCAACCGAGGTTGCGAAACGAGCCGAAAACGCAGGCAAGAATATAGTGGTTATTCTTCCCGACGGCGGCGACAGATATTTTTCGACGCCGTTGTTCCAAAGCAAATAATTCAATATTATAAATAACGCGCGGGGAGCCGAAAAATTTTGTTTTCTGCTCTCCCCGCCACCGCCGACAATTTTCGTTTTCGGCTCCCCGCGCAACGCTATTGACGTATTCAAACGCAAGGATGATTACCCGTGATTAAAGTGTGGCGGCGTTTTCTGAGTTCTTCAACCAACTCTTTTTCGGTTTTTACATCGTTTTCGAGTATTACGCCCGCGCCGCCGTCTACGGGTTCGTGAAAATCGCTGCCGGCAAGCGCGATAAGCCCGTTTTCTTTTACGTAACGCTCTGCCAAATCGTTGCGACTGTCGTTACGCGCGTTTCCGTTATACGCCTCTGCCGCTTCCAGAAGGCTCGGCTCTCGATAAGAAATCATTCTTCTGAACGGATGAGCCTGCGAAAAGATCCAGCCGTTCTTCTTGCAGAATTCGCTTATATCTTCTACTTTTTTATAGAAAAATTCTTCCGCGCCGCTTAAAACGAAGTCGGGCGTTGCGCCGTATATCAGAAATTCGGCTTTGTCGGGAGTTTTTTCGTTGTAGTACGAAGTACAGTCGGGCATAAATTCCATTCCGAAAAAGGTATCTATACCGACCGCGGACAGACGGTCTTTCAACCTATTATAATGTTCTACGAAATTCTCGTTATAAGATTTCGCCGTCATGCCGTAATAGCCGATTAAAAAGGAATTGTAGTGCGAAGTGTAAACCACTCCGTTATAGCCCTTTTCTTTATATATCCGGGCGATTTCGTTTTCGTCGGCGATCGCGCAAGGCGAAGTGCCCGCGACGTGCAAATGCGTTTCGAGTTTATACATACCCGCATTTTAATCTTTCTTTCGCAAAAAGTAAAGTGTTTTTATCGAGATTTCTGACTTGAGCCGACGAATAAATATTCCATAATGCCGTCGGCGATCTTTTGAGCGATTTCCTTTCTGTATTCGTCGGTAAGCAGAAGTTTTTCGTCTTCTTCGTTGGATAAAAATCCGCATTCGACGAGCGTTGCCGTCGGTTCGGCTTCGTTAAGGACGTAATAGTCGCCCGTGAGCGGAGCAAGCGAACGCGTCTGTCCGCCGAGCGTATTGAGATTTTTTTGCATTATGCCCGCAAACCGCTCGCATTCTTCGTCGTTCTCTCTGTAAAACGCCTGCGCGCCCCTCCTCGACGGCGACGAATAGTAATTTATATGCACCGACACGAAACAACTCGCGTTTGAGCCGTTGATGATTTTCTTTCTCGCGAGCATATCTCTTTTTTTGAATCCGTCAGTCGCAGAGCCGTACAAGCCGCCGTCGCCCGTTCTCGTCATAACGACCTTTATCCCCGACTTTTCGAGCGACTTTTTCAACTCTTTGCATATTTTAAGGTTTAATTCGCTTTCCTTAACGCCCGTCTTGATGCCCGTAACTCCGCCGTCTATTCCGCCGTGCCCCGCGTCGAGAACGACGACTATATCGCTTTTAGGACTTTCCGCCGTTTCTTTGGCTATTCTGACCCACGCCACGCACAACGTAACGACCATAAACGCAAGACAAAAGGCAACGAATTTTTTCACCGCACAACGCTCCACGATAGATAATATTCACTTAAAACCTGCATAATTCATTACGTCTGTGAATAAAACTCGTAATCGTAGATTTTATGCGGGATTATGCGTTTTTACTGTTGACAGGTGCATAAAAAATGTGGATAACCCGCCGTTTCAAGGCAAGTTATCCACAAGAACGTACGTTCGTGTTAATAAGTTTTTCAATCGTCGGTCGAGCCGAAAACGCTTTCCATTAGCGCCTTTGCGGGGTCGTAACCGGCTTGCTTCAAGCGGTATTTTCTCGCGGCGGTTTCGAGTACTACGGGGATATTCCGTCCGGGCGTTACCGGAATAACGACTTTCAATACGTCTATGCCGAGCATATCCTCGTAAACGTCTTCCGTACCTATTCTGTCGTAATTTTTGCCTTCTTCCCACGGGGAGAGTTCGGCGATAATGTCGACTTCCGCGCTCGGTCGGATAGACCCCGGACCGAACATCTGCTGTATGTTGATAATGCCTATTCCGCGTATTTCCATATAGTATCTCGTCATTTCGGGGGATTTACCGACGAGTTGGTCGTTTATGTTTTTGACGATTACGCTGTCGTCCGACACGAGGCGGTGTCCGCGGCTTATGAGTTCGAGCGCGATTTCGCTCTTACCTAAACCCGACTTGCCGATTATAAGTATGCCTATGCCGAAAACGTCCATCAAAACGCCGTGGACGACTTCGGTCGGAGCGAGAAGTTCGCTCTGATACGCCGTTATATCGTTTATGAGTACCGTCGTTATTTTATCCGATCGTAAAAGCGGACAGCCGTATTTTGCCGCAAGTTCGTAAATTTCAGGCACAAAATCGAGTCCGCGCGATATTATAAGGCAGGGTAATCTCGTCGCGAGCAATTTATCTATGAGTTTATATCTCTTTTTTTCGTCCATTCCGCGCAGGTATTCGCTTTCGGCGTGCCCTATAACTTCAACTCGCGTGTCGTCGAAATGTTCGGTGTAGCCCGATAAAAACAAACCGGGGCGGGATACGCTTATCGACTGTAATTTCACCGTGTTTCTGCCCTCGTACGCCACGGTTAAGTCCAACGCTTTGGCGAAATCTTTTACCGAAACTTCTTCTACGGGCGTAGTGATAATTCTATTCTTCATCTTCGTTGAAATACTCCTTTATGGTTTTTGCGAGCGTTTTGCCGATGCCTTCGGTTTCGGCGAGTTCGTCTTCGCTTGCTCTTTTAATATTTTCCACCGAGCCGAATTTGTCGAAAAGCGCCTTTCGTTTCTTTTCGCCGACGCCTTCGATTTTTTTCAGTTCGGATTCGAGATTGTGTTTTACGTGCGTTTTTCTGTGATACGTTATCGCGAATCTGTGCGCTTCGTCGCGGATTCGCTGCAAAGTTTTAAGGCAATAATCTCTGTGCGACAACACTACGGGAACGTTATCGTACACGGTGAAAATCTCTTCTTCGCGCTTGGCGAGCGAGATAAGGTCGATATCGCACCCTTCTTCGTCGAAAACGGCTTTTACGGAGGAAAGTTGTCCCTTGCCGCCATCGATTATAATCAGGTCGGGTCGCGGGAATTTATCCTTTTCGTCCGATTTGAGTTTATCGAGTCGGCGTTTAAGCACTTCTTTAAGACACGCGAAGTCGTTGTTGCCCTCTACCGTTTTTATTCTGAATCTGCGGTACGACGTTTTATCGGGTTCGCCGTCGATAAACACGACCATAGACCCGACTTTATCCACGCCGCTTATATGCGAAATATCGTAACATTCCATTCTGCGGGGATAGCGTTTAAGCGACAAAATCTCTTTAAGCCGCTTGCAGGCTTCTACGGTCATATCGTCTTTGTGCTTTATCTTGTCTATTTCTTTTTCGAGATAGTCTTCGGCGTTCTTCTTCGCCATATCGGTCAGTTGCTTTTTAACGCCTTTTTGCGGAACGGAAATTCTTACGGTCTTATCATAAACCGCTCTGATATATTCTTCTACCGCTTCGCGATCGTCTATTTCGGCGCATACGAGTATCTCGTCGGGTATTTCCGCGCCGTCTTTATAATAACTCGTTATAAAGCCGCGTAATCTTTCGCCGTCGCCGTCCGACGCGTCTTCGAGCGCGAAACTCTTACCCCCTTGCATTCTTCCGCCGCGGACGAACAATATATTCGCCGAACTGTAAAGCCCGTTGGTCGCCGTACCGATAATATCCATATCGACGAACTTATTGAGAGCGGTAATACGCTTCAACTTTATTTTTTCGAGCATTTTGAGTTTGTCGCGATACGAGAGAGCGAGTTCGAACTCTTCGAGCGAGGAAAATCTCAACATCTTATCCGTTAAAATCTTTTCTACGTTCTCGTCCGCGCCCGACAAAAAATCGACCGCCTCTGCGACTTTTTCGGCGTAAGCCTTTTCGTCGCAAAGCCCTGCGCACGGCGCGGGGCATTTGCCGATATGGTATTCGAGGCAGGCTTTACGCGGTTTTTCGGTGTCGATTTTTACGTCGCAGGTTCTTACCGAAAAGGCGGTGTTTATAATTTCGAGCGTGTCTTTGGCGTTGACCCCGCCCATAAACGGACCGAAATATTTCGCCCCGTCCCGCCGAATCTTTCTCGTAACCGAAAACGCGGGGAATTTTTCTTTTAAGTTTACCCTTATGTAGGGGTAAGTTTTATCGTCTTTAAGAAGGATGTTGTAATGCGGTTTATACTTCTTTATAAGGTTGTTTTCGAGCGACAGCGCGTCTATTTCGGACGAGGTTATTATATAGTAAAAGTCGGCGATATTCGACACCATAGCCGCGACTTTTTCGGTTTTTTTGGTCGAGTAAAAGTATTGTTTTACTCTGTTTTTAAGCACCTTCGCCTTGCCGACGTATATGACGTTGCCGTCTTTGTCGAGCATGACGTACACGCCCGGGTCTTCGGGCAGCATCGAAATTTTAAGCGCGAGTTTTTCGTTCATCGTCTTTTCCTCGCTTCTTTGCGCTCGTACATTTTGGCGGCTTTTTTAAGCAGAATATCCCTGTCGTCCGTCGTCTTGCCTTCGATTACGTCGATTAAAATTTTATTGAGCGTACTGCCGACTTCTTCGCCCTTAAACCCTATCGCAATCAAATCCGAACCGTTTATTTTAAGTCCCGAATAGGAGTAACACTCTCCGCTATTTACTATTTTTTCGGCGGTCTTTCTCACTTCTTCGACGAGTTTTCTCTCTTTTTCCGACAGAGTCGTCCCTTGCGCCATATTATCCGCTTCGTGTACGTCCAATATCTTGAAAAACGCCTTATCGCCGAACTTAAACATAGTCCGCTTTATAAACTTTTCGTCGTTTTTAAGCGGGTAGCCGTGGTTTTCTATCAAAAACGCAACTTCTTTTTTTAAGGCGGCAGGAAATTTCAGACGAGCGAAAACCGCCGCGCTCATATCCGCGGAAACTTTGGCGTGTCCGTAAAAATGCCCTTTGCCGTCGGCAAACGAAAAAGTGGAAGGCTTACCTATATCGTGCAGAAGCATACACCACTTTTCGGCTTCGTCGCGCTTCGCAAAGCCCACCGAACGGGCTATATGCCCGTATACGTCGTATCTGTGCCAAGGCGTGCGTTGTATAAAACCGTCGCACGGGGCAAGTTCGGGGATAACCGCGAAAACGACTTTTCTGAATTTAAGAAGCGCGCCGACGACGTTCTCGCCGAGCAGAAGTTTGTTTACTTCGGCGAAAATTCTCTCCGCCGAAACGTTCTTCAATTTATACGCGAGTTTAACCGCCTTTCTCGCCGTTTCTTCTTCGACGGTCAGAGAAAGCGTCGAACAGAATCTCGCCGCGCGCAATATCCGCAAAGCGTCCTCGGTAAATCTTTTTTCGGGGTCGCCGACGCAACGCAGAATTTTATTCTTCAGGTCTTGCTCGCCGCCGAACGGATCGATAAGCCCCTCGTCGTCGTTATACGCCATTGCGTTTACGGTAAAATCTCTGCGACTTAAATCTTCTTTGACGTCGTCTACG
This sequence comes from Acidiphilium sp. CAG:727, assembly GCA_000437515.1. GTDB lineage: Bacteria > Bacillota > Clostridia > Christensenellales > Borkfalkiaceae > UBA10281. The sequence goes on from FR898467.1 coordinate 6,635, forward strand.
AACTCGACTTTATCGGGTCGTCTGCCGTCGAGATAATCTCCGTCTTTTCTGAACGTGGTTATCTCGTAAGGAATTTTATCTATGACGACCGTAACCGTGCCGTGTTTCAAGCCCGTGGGGATAACGTCGTACGCCGAAAAGACCTCCGCCACTTCTTCGGGAAAAGCGGAAGTTGCCATATCGTAGTCGTCGGGGGTTTTGCCGCGTAACAAATCTCTTACGCAACCGCCTACGGCGTACGCTTTATAGCCCTTTTCGGTTAATTTTCGTACGACGGTTTTCGCTCCGTCGCTTAAAACGATTTCTTGCATTTTATTATACGCGTTTTTTTATCGACGCCGCGAAGTCGGCGATTTCTTTTTTAACGTCTTCGCGCGAAGCGTCGTTTAAGTATTCGTGCCTTACTTTGGGATAAATTACTTTTTTAACCGATTTTACGCCGACTTTCTCTTTGTAAAAACGATAGAGTTTTTCCATGAGTTTGCCGTAACCGCCTACGGGATCGCCGTCGCCCGCGATTAAAAGCAGGGGCAAATCTTTGGGTATTTTACTATAATTTTTCGCTTTATAAGTTTTGGGGAGCCCCGAAAAGAAACTCTTGTAGAAGTTGTTTGAAAGCGTGAAATTGCAGTCTTCCGCTTTTTCGTAACGCCTGCATTCTTCGGGCAACTGCGAGATAAAAGTCGTGCCGTCGTCGTAAATTTTATTATACTTGTCGAAAGAAAGTTTCTTTATGAGTTCTGCGGGTTTGTCGCCCTTGCCGAAAAAGCAATTCCATTTCGCGACGAAACGCGCCGCAACTACCGAAAAATCGTTCAGATACGCGCTTCCGCCGATTACTGCGGCGTCCACCGTATCGCCGTACAGTTCGATATAGCGTTGAGTTAAAAACGAGCCGTAACTATGCCCGAATATGACGTAGGGGAGTTCGGGATATTTTTCGCGGTATATTTTATTGAGCGCCGCAAGATCTTTAAGCGTACCGTTCCACATATCGCCTTCGGAGTACCCCGTTCTGCCGGGGTCGGTTTCGCCGTGTCCGCGGTGGTCGTCGGCAACGACTATAAATCCGCGTTCGTTCATAAATTCGGCAAACGCCGTATATCTGTCGCCGCTTTCCGCCATGCCGTGGGAAATCTGCATTATTCCTTTGGGGTTTTCGCAAAGCCATTCGCGATAGGTTATCGTCTTGCCGTCGTACGCGGTGAACGTAAGTTTATTCGTCATAACAAGCACCTCTCTACGTTTTTTTGCCATTCGGCGTAATATTTTTTATATTTTTCGCTCTTTTCGGGGATAAACGCGGTTTCTTCTTTGGGAAGTCCGGTTAAATCTTCCGTCGTGAACAATCCTAATCCCAGCCCGCACAGATACGCCGCGCCGAGCGCGGTACTCTCTTTTTCGGCAGGTCTTATAACCGTTTTTTCGCAAACGCCTGCGGTGAATTCCGCCAGAAAGTCGTTAGCCGAAGCCCCGCCGTCTATCTTTATCGAATTGAGTTTTATATTGCCGTCGGTTTCGGCGGCGTTTATAAGGTCGCGGGTAGAATACGCCATCGCTTCTATCGCCGCCCGCGTTATATGCGCTTTCGTCGAACCGCGGGTAAGCCCCGAAATCTGTCCGCGGGCGTTGCCGTTCCAGTACGGCGCGCCGAGCCCCGTAAAAGCGGGTACGAAATACACTCCGCCGTTGTCTTTAACCGACCTTGCCAGAATTTCGCTCTCTCCCGACGAAGAGAAGAAGCCTAAATTATCCCTTAAAAACTGAATCGCGCTGCCTGCGTTGAAAACGCTGCCTTCGTATGCGTAAACCGTCTTATCGCCTATTTTATAGCCTACGGTCGTAAGCAGTTTGCCGCCCGAAATTTCGGGTTTTTCGCCGATATTGCAAAGAGCGAAAAGCCCCGTGCCGTAAGTCGCTTTTATGTCGCCCGCGTTAAAGCAACGCTGACCTATAAGCGCGGCTTGCTGGTCGCCCGCTATGCCGCATATCGGGATAGAAACTCCGTCGTAATTAAATTCGCCTACGATTTCGTCGCACGCGACTATTTTCGGTAACGCCGAACGCGGAATACCGAAAAGCGACAGAAGTTCGTCGTCGTAATCGAAAGTTTTAAGGTTTACGAGCATCGTGCGTGAAGCGTTGGTAACGTCGGTTACGAAAGCCTTTCCGCCCGTGAGTTTGTATACGAGAAAAGAATCGACCGTGCCGAAACGCACCTTGTCTTCTTTAAGTCTTTCGCGGATAATCGGCACGTTGTCGATAAGCCATTTTATCTTGCTTGCCGAAAAGTACGCGTCGGGCAGAAGCCCCGTCTTTTTGCGTAAGAATTCGCCGTGAGTTTCGCCCAGATTCCGCATATACTCCGCAGTGCGGCGGCACTGCCACACGATAGCGTTATAAAGCGGCTTGCCCGTTTCTTTATCCCACGCGATAACCGTTTCGCGCTGGTTGGTTATGCCTATCCCCGCGACGGAACGTATATCGTCCGCGCTTTCGAGAATTTCGACGAGCGAAGAAAGCGTTTCGGCGTAAATTTCGTTGGCGTTTTCTTCGACGAAAGAAGTTTCGGGATAGATTTGTTCTATCGGCGACGATTTCTGCATTACTATTTTCTGCGATTTTATATCGAATAAAACCGCCCGCGTACTCGTCGTGCCTTCGTCCAACGCCACTATATATTTCTTCATTTTTCCGACCTTATAAAATAAATCTATCTGTGAAATTAAGTTACGAATATATTCTACAATAAATTATCGTCAATTTCAAGTCAATTAAGCAAATTTTTACGCATAATATATTATTATGAGTGAAAAAACCATCGTTTTGACGGGCGGAGGCACGGCGGGGCATTGTCTGCCGTGTATCGCGCTGCTGCCGACCATAAAAAAATATTTTCGAAAAATATATTACGTCGGGCGGGAAGAAGGAATAGAAAAGCGACTTGCCGAAGAAGCGGGCGTAGAATATTACGGCGTACCGTGCGTAAAACTCGAACGGAAATTAACGCTTAAAAATTTAGGTATTCCGTTTACTCTGCTAAAAGGAATAAGCGAAGCGAAAAAACTACTCGAAAAATTTAAACCCGACGTCGTGTTTTCAAAGGGCGGGTACGTCGCTCTGCCCGTTACGCTCGCCGCCGAAAAACTTAAAATCCCGACCGCTTTGCACGAATCGGATATGAGCCTCGGGCTTGCAAATAAACTCGCGGTAAAAAAGGCGACCGCCCTCTTATGCGGTTTCAAACCCCTTTCTTACGAATACCCTCGGGCGGTTTTCACCGGCAACCCCATACGGGAAGATTTGCTTAAAAAGCGGGATAATAAGGCGATTATACGCGATTTCGGCTTTAACGAAGCGAAGCCCGTACTGCTTGTGTTCGGCGGAAGCCAGGGCGCGGAAGCGATAAACGAAATCGTAATAAAAACGATTGACGATTTACTCAAAAACTTTTCCGTATTACACGTTACGGGCAAAAACAAGAGTACGAATATCAGGAAAGACGGCTACTACGAAGCGGAGTATTTAAGCGATATGGGCGCGGCGTTTTCCGTCGCCGACGTATGCGTGTCGCGGGCGGGCGCGAACGCGCTGAACGAACTTATAGCCCTTAAAATTCCCACTCTTGCCATACCTTTACCTAAGGGCAATTCTCGCGGAGATCAGGAGCAGAACGCCGACTATTACAGAAGATACGGCGCGATAAGGACTTTATCCGAACCTGAAATGACGAAAGACGTTTTCATAAAAGAAATTTTCGCAACCTACGCAAGCGCGGAACAATTAAAGCGCAACGCAGAAAAGTGCCTTTCGCCGAACGCGAACGAAAAAATCGTAGAAGAAATAGTAAAAGCGAGTTTATGAAAAAAGCGTTTGCGTGAAATCCACGCAAACGCTTTTAGTTTTTGAATGTTAATAGCCGATTATTTACCGATAACCGCTCTGCCGAGAGAAGCGACGCCGCCGATAATACCGAACACGCCGGCAAGGATTGCGCCGATTCCCAACTTAACGCTGTCTTTATCCATTTCGGACAATTTCTTAACGCTGTTGATGTTAGTAGAGCCTCCCGTAACGGTACTCTGAATCGAAGTAAGACCGATAAGGCAGAACATAAAGATTGCCCCTGCTATAAGAAGAGCGCCGCCGAGGAACGCCCACAATTTGGCGCTACCGATTTTAAGCGCGGCAAGTAACGTAAATACAAGACCGACGATAACAAATACGGCAGGCATAAAAGATAAGAAAATAAACACCATACAAGTTAAGAAATTAAACTTGAAAACCGATTTGCTGGTTACGCCCGCAACGGTATTTTCGGAAATCTTCCCGCCGAAAGCGATTTTGAATACGCTGTAAGATTCGGTAGAATCTCTACCCGTCTTAACTACGATGCCCGCAAGGAACATCATGATAACCGCAACGAGCGCGAACAAAACCGCGCCGAAGCCTAAGTATTTGCCTACATCTTTCTTTTTAGCCATTAAAAAGAAACCTCCTATAAATAGTGTAATGATTATATCACACGCCGAAAAACTTTTCAAGCGGTTTAACGATTTTTATTGTGAAAAAATTTTTAAGTGAATTTTAGTACTTCTATATCCATCGCAATGCCTTGCTTGATAATTGTCATCGCGAAAAGCCAAAACGACTGCCGCAATTTTCGGTTCAGATAAATTGTAAAAGATCTACGAGAATGGCAAACCCGAGCAGTAATACCAACCCTACGCCGTGTATTACCGCCTCTATCTTTCTGTTGACGGGCTTTTTGAATATCCATTCGATAAGACAGAATACTATTCTCGCGCCGTCCAGCGCAGGTACGGGCAACAGGTTGAACACGGCTAAGTTTACGCCTAGAAACGCCGTTATTTCAAGCGCGAAATAAAACCCGTAACTTATAAATTGACTTGCGGTCTTTATGGTGGTTATAGTTCCGCCGACGGCGTTAATACCTATTTTACCCGTCAGAAGTTCGCCTAAACTCCTTAAAAGCGTGCCGGCAATCTTGAAAGAATAGACGAAAGAACGTCCTATCGTCTTAAAAAATCCGAGCCGCGCGAAATCGGAAACGACGTAATATTCTCTGCCGCCGAAAGTAACGCCGAGATAATTTTCGATAACTCCTATAGAAATCTCTTCTTCGCCGTTCCACCCCGCGGAGAAATCGATTTCCGTCGCAATCGGAGCGGTCGCCCCTTGCGTAAAGAAGTATATCTTACCCGCATTATTCTTAATATAATCGGTCAGTTCGTCGACAGAAGAAACCAAAGTTGCCGTCTTATAGTCGTTTTCAACGCCGACTTTGAATAAATAAGTGGCTTCCGAAAAGAATTTATCCTTACCGCTTTCGGTCGGCTTGAACGATATAGCCGAGCCGAACCCCAACGCGGCGTAAGTTTTCGATACGTCGAGCAGATTTTTACATTCTACGTCGCTGCGCAGAACGACGGTTTTGAATTTAGTGTTCTTACTTACCTTATCGCCGTCTTTTTTAGCGACTTCGACTACGACTTTTTCGCCCTTTTTACTGTGATTCAAAGCGGTAATCAGATCGGTAGTCATATAAATGCCCGTCTTTTTGCCGTTTTTGGTAATCGACAGAATATAATCGCCGTTTTCGAGCGAGTCGCCGACGTAGTATTCGCTTCCGACGGGATAGTAGTTATCGGCGTATTTCGCGCCCATAACCTGCTGACCGTACACGCCGAACGAAAAAATTATGACGAGCAAGGCAAGCAGATAGTTCATCGTCGCGCCGGCAAGCAAAACGAGTATTCTCTGCCACGGTTTCTTTTTAGAGAAAGCGTTTTCGTCCGCCGTTTCGCCGTCTTCGCCTTCGAAAGCGCAGAATCCGCCTAGCGGCAGAAGTCTTATAGAAAAATCCTCGCCGCTTTTGAGTTTCTTTTTGAATATCGCGGGGCCCATTCCGATCGCAAACTCGTTTATTTTGAATTTGAAAATCTTGCCCACGAAGTAATGCCCCGCTTCGTGAACGGTTATCATTACGAGCAGAATAAGCACGGCTACTGCGATATAGCCTATATTTTTAAGTACCGCCGAAGCGGATAGAAGATTATACAACGAGCACCTCGATTTCGTTTATTGTAAGTTCGTAGTTACTTTGCGCGGGCGGAGATTATTTCGGCGGCAACCGCGCGGGAACGCAAATCAGTCGCTACGAGATTTTCGTAAGTCGGCGTAAGTCGTTCGGTTTTGCTTAAAACCTCTTCGATTACCGCGTTTATATCGTAAAACCCGATTTTATCCCGCAAATAGGCGGCAACCGCCGTTTCGTTCGCCGCGTTCATCGCGCAGGGGAAATTTTCGCCCGACTTATACGATTCTATCGCTAAGCCGAAGCAAGGGAATTTATCTTCGTCAATCTTGCCGAAATGCAGCGTTCTGTCTTCAAAAGACAAAAACGGTACGTTCGTCGGATAACGGTTCGGGTAAGTGAGCGCGAGTTGAATGGGGATTTCCATAGACGGAAAGCCGAGTTGCGCCATTACCGCTCCGTCGCAAAATTCGACCATGGAGTGAATTATGCTTTCGGGGTGAATAACCGCCGTAACTTTTTCTAACGGAGCGTTATACAGCCGGCACGCCTCGATGACTTCCAAGCCCTTATTGAGCATGGTGGCGCAATCGATAGTAATCTTTTTGCCCATAGCCCAGTTAGGGTGTTTAAGCGCGTCGTCCGCCTTTAAGTTCTTTATCGTTTCTTTATCGAAATCTCTGAACGCGCCGCCCGATGCGGTGAGTATTATTTTATTGAACGGTCTGTCCTTTTCAAAGCCCAGGCATTGAAAAACCGCCGAATGTTCGCTGTCTACGGGGATTATATTCACGCCTTTTTCTTTGGCGAGTTTCATTACCGTTTCGCCGCCCGCAACGAGCGATTCTTTATTCGCGAGCGCGACCGTCTTGCCTGCGTTTATCGCTTCGAGCGTCGGGGCAAGCCCCGCAAACCCGCTTATAGCGACGAATACCACGTCGCAATCGGGAGTGATAGCGTGTCTGAACGCGTTTTCGCCCGTATAAAGATTTACGCCCGCAGGCAACTCTTTAATTCCGACAGCCTTCCGGGAGTCGGCAAGAGCGACCGTATCGGGGCGCAATTCCGCTATCTGCTTTGACAAAACGTCGACCGACGAATTTGCCGCGAGCGATACTATTCTGAACTTTTCTTTATATCTGCGGACGGTATTCACTACCTGTCTGCCGATAGACCCGGTAGAACCGAGCAATGCTATTTTAATCATTTTTACCGTTTTACGCACGATTGCCGAAAATCGGCAAACGCCGTATAATCACCGTTATATATTATTAAACGATCGCGGGAATTATAACGCAGAAGATAAGCGCGGCTACCGGGGATACGAACGACAACCCGTCTATTCTGTCCATCATTCCGCCGTGCCCCGGGAAAAGTTTACCCATATCTTTTATACCGAGTTTGCGTTTGATTACGCTTTCCGCCAGATCGCCCAGTTCGGTAAGCGCGGCGAAGAGCGCGCCCGCTACTATAAATATAATTACGTCCGCCCAAAGCGCGCCGACCGTAAAAGCCGTACCCGCCAAAACGCCCGCAGAGTATAACCAATTACTGAAAAAATATACGGCAACCCCGCCTATCGCGCCGCCGGCGATACCGCCTATCGCGCCGCTAATCGTCTTATTCGGAGATATTTCGGGGCAAAGTTTTTTACCGCGAAGCGCGCTTCCCACGAAATACGCCATAGTGTCGCAAAGCGGCGAAACGGCGAAAACGAGCAATGACGCTTCGAAACTCATAAGATTTACCGCGACGAGCGGCAATATAAGCCCCGTCGGATAAAATACGGACAGCATCGTAAGTCCGACGCTTTCGAGAGTGGCGTTCTTAAACGCGAACACCGACAACGCTACGGTAAGCATATCGTATATGGCGATTACGATAAAAGCGTAAGTCGCGCCGCAAAACGTCGCTATAGGGAAGACGATTATCGGAAATATAAGCGCGATTATCTTTTCGATAAACAACATTTTTACGTCCATCGCACGAACGACTTCGAACGTCCCTACTATCGCCATAAGCGCAAGTACCGCGTCGAACAAAACCACGCCCGCGGTTAAATCCCCGCCTTCCAGAGTCGTGATTTCCGTCGTCCAGAAAATTCTCGACGCAAACATTCCTATAAGCACGGCGAAAATGCCCGTGCCCGTAATTATTCTTTTAAGCATTAGTGATATTCCCAAATCTTCTTTTTCTGCCCGCAAACCAATCGAGAGCCTTTTTGAGTTCTTCGGTCTTAAAGTCGGGCCAGAGAACGTCGGTAAAATAGAGTTCCGCGTAGGCGCATTGCCACAGGAAAAAATTGCTGAGCCGGGATTCGCCGCTCGTCCTTACCGCGAGGTCTATATCCGGAAGTCCCGCCGTATACAGACGCCCCGCGAGATTTTCTTCCGTTATAGGTTCGCCGGCTTCGGCTAAAAGTTTCGCCGCGCGGACGATTTCCGCCCTGCCGCCGTAATTTATCGCTATATTGAGTGTTTTTCCGACGAAGCGTTCGGTGTTTTTCATAACCGAAATCGAGCGGTTACGCAATTTTTCGCTTATTTCGGACAAATCGCCCGAAATTATAAGGCGGATACGCTCGTTTACGAGTTTATTTTCATAACGGCGTAAAAATTTTTCGAGGAGGTCGAAAATTGTATCGATCTCCTCTTTCGGTCTTGACCAGTTTTCGGTTGAAAAAGCGTACAGACTTACGGCTTCCACGCCTTCAAAGAAGCACGCCGAAACGACTTCTTCGATAACGTCCGCTCCTTTTTTATGTCCGTAACTTCTGCTTTTCCCCCGTAACTTCGCCCACCTGCCGTTACCGTCCATTATAAAGCCGATATGGCGCGGGACTTTCTTTTCTTCCGCCATTATACGGTCATCAATTCCTTTTCTTTTTCCGCGGTCGCCTTTTCGACCTCGCCCATTGCGGCAGCGACCAATTTTTCGATCTGCGCTTCGTAATCGGCGTATTCGTCGTCGGTCATCTCTTTGTTTTTATTCATCTTCTTGAATACGTCGAGATAATCTCTGCGGATATTTCTTACCGCGACTTTGGCGTCTTCGCTCATTTTTTTAACCTGTTTGACGATGTCTTTTCTTCTTTCTTCCGTCAGAACGGGGAAAACGAGCCTTATGACGTTACCGTCGTTGGTCGGGTTGATTCCTATATCCGAAACCTGAACGGCTTTTTCTATCTCTTTGAGAAGAGATTTATCCCACGGGGAGATTACAAGACATTGACCGTCCTGTACGGCGATATTGCCAACCTGATTTATGGGCGACGGCGTGCCGTAATAGTCTACTCTGATTTTATCGAGTACGTGAGGGTTAGCCCTGCCCGCTCTTACCTGAGTCAGGTCGGAACGGAATACGTCGGAAGTCTTTTCGAATTTTTCTTCGGCTTCCATAACGAGAGTATCGACTTTTTCTATATCGAGTGCCATATATGTTTCCTCCTGAAATCGCCGCGGCGATTATATTTTCTTTAATTTACTTTATTCATTACTCCGCGAAAAACCGCCCTTCCGGGGACTCATCCGTCGGCTGCGCCGCCACCTTCTCTGCAAGAGAAGGCAAGAATAGTACGTCATTGCGTCAATGGCGGGGTTAATATACGACGGTACCGTCGGATTCCGCGAAAACGGCGTTTACTATCGAATTTTCGTTTAAGTTACCGAAAGCGTGTATTTTAAGTCCGTTTTCCTTACACATAACGACCGCCGACGTATCGAGCGCGCGAAGCCCTTTTTCGACGTATTCGTCGTAGGTGAGCGTATCGAATTTTTTTGCGTTCGGATTCGTCTTCGGATCGCTGTCGTAAATACCGTCGATATTCTTTGCGAGAAGAAGTACTTCCGCCTGAATTTCGCACGCTTTAAGCGACGCGCCCGTGTCGGTAGTGAAGAAAGGACTGCCCGTTCCTCCGCCGAATACGACGACTTTACCGTCGCTTAAATATCTTTTTGCGGTTTTTACGTTATACGGTTCCCCGATTTTGTCTATCGCAAGCGCGGTCATCACCCTGTTGTCCACGCCCTGACGATCGAGCGCGTCGGAAAGCGCGAGCGCGTTGATGACGGTCGCGAGCATACCCATATAGTCCGCCGACGTCCTGTCCATTTCGTCGCCCTCTCTTCCCCGCCAGAAATTACCGCCGCCTACGACCACGCCGATCTCGACGCCCGCTTTATTTAACGTCGCTATCTGTTTCGCGGTCGCCGCGAGCGCGGACGAAGAAAAACCGTGGCGTTTGTCGCCGGCAAGGCTTTCGCCGCTTATTTTAAGTAAAATTCTTTTATATTTCGGTTCCATAATCTACGCTTGATTTATGAAAAGAGCCGCTAAAAAATATCTCCGGTAAAAACCGTGTCGCGCCGAGCCTTTGGCGAAGAATCTCCCGGAAGGGGCGAACAAACGTCGTCGTTCCGATTAACGGGATTGCCGCGCCTCGCCCGCAATTACGGTTACTGTGAAATATTTTTTAACGACTCCTCGTTAATTATTTACGCATTGCGTCTACTTGAGCCTGTACCTCGTCGGCAAGGTTCTCTTCTTTCTTCTGAAGACCTTCGCCCATCTCGTAACGAACGAATCTTCTTACCGAAATCTTTTCGCCGATCTGAGCGGTCGCCTCGATAACGAGTTGTTCTACCGTCTTGGACGGATCTTTTACGAACTTCTGGCAAAGCAGGCAGTTCTCGTCGTAGAAAGTCTTGATTCTGCCTTCGACCATTTTTTCGACGATCTTTTCGGGCTTGCCCTCTTCGAGAGCCTGCGCTTTAAGTATAGCCTTTTCTTTTTCGATTACGTCTGCGGGAACTTCTTCCTTGGTAACGTAAGAAGGAGTGGCAGCCGCGATCTGAAGCGCGATGTCGTGAACGAGTTCCTTGAACTTATCGCCCTGCGCAACGAAGTCGGTTTCGCAGTTTACTTCGAGAAGTACGCCTACTCTTCCGCCCATGTGTATATAACTGTCAACGATACCTTCGGCTGCGATTCTGCCCGCTTTCTTTGCGGCTTTCGCTATGCCTTTTTCTCTCAGATAGTCAACGGCTTTTTCCATGTCGCCGTTGCATTCTACGAGCGCGTTCTTGCAATCCATCATTCCCGCGCCGGTTCTCTCTCTCAACGTTTTTACGTCGTTAGCGGTGTAATTCATAGTAAAAATCTCCTGAAATTATAAAGTGTTTAGCCGGCGATTACGCGTTTTCGGCGTTTTCTTCCGGATCGCCCGCTTCCGCGGCTTCGGCAAGTTCGACGGCGGGATTTTCTTCGTCGTCGACCACGTTACGTCTTACGGCGTCTTCGCCCTGCTTGGCTTCGATAACCGCGTCGGCAATAATGGAAGCGATAAGTTTAACCGCCCTGATAGCGTCGTCGTTACCCGAAATAACGTAATCTACGAGATCGGGGTCGCAGTTCGTGTCGGTAATCGCAACTACCGGGATATTGAGTTTTCTCGCTTCCTTAACCGCGTTGAGTTCGCAGTTGGGATCGACGACGAACATTACGCCCGGAAGAGATTTCATATCCCTGATACCGCCGAGGTTGTAGAGAAGTTTATCTCTTTCGGCTTTAAGACCCAAAACTTCTTTCTTCGGAAGAAGGTCGAATTCGCCCGTCTTTTCCATATTGTCGAGTTTGTTGAGCCTGTCGATTCTCGTTCTGATCGTCTTGAAGTTGGTAAGCGTACCGCCGAGCCATCTCGAATTGACGTAGAACATACCGCATCTTTCGGCTTCCTGCTGGATAGCCTCCTGAGCCTGTTTCTTGGTGCCGACGAAAAGTACGGTCTTGCCGTTCTTTACGGAATCTACCACGAACTTATACGCTTCTTCGATAAGGTCGACCGTAATCTGAAGGTCGATGATATGAATACCGTTTCTTTCGCCGTAGATGTACTTTTTCATCTTGGGGTTCCATCTTCTCGTCTGGTGGCCGAAATGTACGCCCGCTTCGAGAAGTTGCTTCATAGAAGTTACTGCCATAATTTATCCTCCGTTATTCCTCCCCGGATTTCCGATATAAGCCCTTACACCCCCGCGACCTGAAATTTTTATTTTCGCCGAGGCACGAAAAGAGCAAAAACCCGAGTGTGAATTTTATAGCCATATCATTCTATCATATTTATATCGGAATTGCAAACGTTTTACGGGCGTTTACGACCTTAAACCCGAATTTTTTCGCATTTCACCGCCGAAAAACGGCTATTCTACCGCGGGTAGAGAGATTTTCGGCTTTTATACCGGCCGATTACCGTCGGTAGAGAGATTTTTACGTTTTCCACCGCGGCGACGGGCAAGTATAGAGTCTTTAAGACGCGTCGTAGGTTGAAAAAGAAACGTATGCGGCGTATAATATCTTCGTAATCCCCGTCGCGATTATCCCGCGGCGCCGGAAAAACACCGACAAAGCTAAAATATACAGAGGTAAAGCATTGAGAAAATTCATTTTAAGCGCGGACGCGGGCTGCGACCTTCCGTCCGAACTTACTAAAAAATACGACGTTAAAATATTACCTATCAACTTTCTGGTCGACGGCGAAGAATATTCGTCCGACGACGGCAGAATGTCTATGCCGCTGCTTTTCGAAAAAATGAGAGCGGGCGCGAAAACCGCCACGTTCCAGCCGAATCCGACGTCGGCGGAAGAATACTTCGAAAACCTTTTAAGTTGCGGGTACGACGTTCTTCACTTATCGATGTCGCATCAGATGAGCGGCACTTACGAAACGCTCGAAAAACTTTCGCAGACGATCAACGCGAAAAGCCGGAATAAACTTTACGTGGTCGATACGCTTTCGCAGGGCGCGGGATTCGGTCTGATTGCGATCATGACGGCGCAAAAATCGGACGAAGCCGATTGGGACGCCGCCTCGGCAAAAGAGTACGCCGAAAATTTAAGGCTTAACGTATCGCACGAATTTACCGTCGACTCTCTTACTTTTCTTGCGAACGGCGGACGAATATCCCGTCATCTGGCGGCAATCGGCAATCTTCTGAAAATAAAACCCGTTCTCGGCGTAGACGACGACGGAAAGATTATCGTCCGTAAAAAAATTATAGGCAGAAAGCGCGCTCTCGACGATATGGCGGCAAGAGTTACGGGTAATTACTCCGATTTGTCCGACACTATATTCGTCAGCGAAAGCGACTGCAAAGAGGACGCCGAATATCTGAAAGCGAAAATTAACGACAAATTGCCCTCGGCAAAAGTCGAAATACTGCCGCTGGGTCCCGTAATGGTATGTCATTGCGGCCCCGGCGTGGTTGCGGTTTTCTATACCGCGACGTCAAGAAAATAACAAGAAAATAATAATCAGGGAGATCCCGTATGAGAAACTTTATACTGAGCGCGGACGCAGGTTGCGATTTATCCGCCGAACTTTGCAAACAATACGACGTAAAAGTGCTTCCTCTCCGTTACCTTGTCGGCGGAGCGGAATATTCTTCGGACGACGGCAAAATGCCCGCCGAAAAAATATGCGAGCGTATGCTCGCCGGAGATAAAACCTCAACTTCGCAGGCAAACCCCGAAGAAGCTGAAAAATATCTGCGCGCGCTCCTTTCGCAAGGAAAAGACGTCCTTCACGTTACGATGTCGAGCGCGATGAGCGGCACTTACGAAACCATGCGTAAGACGGCAGAAAAACTGAACGAAGAGTTTGAAAATAAGATATACGTCGTCGATTCTCTCTGTCAATGCGGCGGTTACGGGCTTCTCCTGATACTCGTAGCCGACAAAGCGGAAGAAGAAAACCTCGACGCCGAAAGCGCGAAAAATTACGCGGAGGCGACGCGTCTTCATATACTGCACAATTTTTCGGTAGATTCGCTGACTTATCTCGCGCGCGGCGGAAGAGTTCCGTCCTATCTTGCCACGATAGGCAATCTGATAAAGTTAAAGCCCGTTTTGCACGTAGACGATTCTGGCAAAATAGTAATGCTGAAAAAGATCATCGGCAGAAGACGCGCGCTCGACGACATCGCGGCGAGATTTGCCGCGACCTATAACGGCTCGTCCGAAAAAGTCATAATCTGTCAGGCGGTATGCCCTGACGACGCCGAG
>FR898467.1:20771-30067 GCA_000437515.1 Acidiphilium sp. CAG:727
GTACGTAAAAAACAAGATAATCGCCTTATATCCCGACTTAAACGTAACGATATTGCCGCTCGGACCGATCATAGTGTCGCATAGCGGACCGGGAACTCTCGCCCTTTTCTTTACGGCGGATTCCCGCATGGAATAATAAGCGCGCACGTACATTTTCACATAAAGAGAGCGGGCGGAAGCAAAATTTTTGCTTCCGCCCGCTCTGCCTATATAAATTTTTTTAGTCGTAAATTTTCCGGCAATTAAATTTTTTAAGTCGTAAATTTTCCGGCAATATAAGTAAGCACCGCCGTTTTGTCATCCGATTTTATAAATTTAAGGTTATAGCCATACTCCGAATGAACGAAATAATAAGAATCCCCGCCTTCCGAGCCGTAATAGAAAACGATATTTTCTATCTTCGTCGATTTCGGCGCATTTTTGTATTCTTCGAGTTTCTTCACCTTTACACGCGGAAGTTCGACGTAAATCTCGAATTCCGTATCTGCGATTTCTTCATTTCCGGTTATATTGACTTTGACGTAATACGCGACGATGTCTCCTTTCTTATAACCCGCTTCGGAATTTTTTAATTTGTACTCGTCGTACCTCTCAACGTATTCACTTTCGATAAAGGGCAAAAAATCTTTATATTCGTAATTCGTCGACGTTACGTTGTCTTCTGTTATTTCGACGGTTTTCAGCGCGGAAGACGAAAAGCATGCCCCGCCGCCCCTTTTGTTCGCGACGTGATAGCAAACGATTGCAAACGCAATAAGAAACAACGCCACGGCGACCGTAATCAAAGTCTTTTTTCGATTATTCAAGCCTGCGTCCGATCCGGCGAACGAACCGCCTGCCGTTTCGACTGCCGCTACCGTCGCTTTTTCGGCGACCCGCGTTTTATTCATATATTCTTTGGCTTTGTTCGTCGCGCTTATATCGGGCGATTTTTCTTCGCTCGTATACGCCGAAAAAAGTTCGCTTAATTTTTCGTCCTTACCGTTTTTCATATTTTACCTCTCACCGTTATAACAACCGTTCGCGCCGTTTTGTCCACAGAGCCGACTTTTCATAAATTCTTCGGCTTCGGCGATCTTCTTCGCAACGTAAGATTTCGACATGCCCACCTCTTTCGCGATTTCGCGCACCGTCATATCGAGAAAATATTTAAGATATATCATCTGCTTCACGATGGGCGGAGCAAGCAAATCCATAAGCGTTTCGACGAGTATTTTCGTTGTGGATTTTTCTTCTTCGTCGTCACCCGAAGCCAACGCGTAAAATTCATCTATATCTTCCGTTTTCTTATTCTTTTCGGCTTTGAGCGTATTCAGAGCCGTATTTCTTACTATTTTAAGCGCCCAGGCGCACGGGTTTGTTCCCTTTTTATATTTGTTTGCGCTCTTTACTATTTTAAGGAAACTATCCTGAACGACGTCTTCCGCGACGAATTTATCCCCGACCACTCCGCGCGCGACCGCGAGCATGTTTTTACCTAAGACGTCGTACAGCATATCCACACCGGCGTCTTTACCCTCCCTTATCAAAGACAGAGCGTATTCGGTTTTTTCGTAAATTTCGCGGTTCAAAATCGTTCGTCCTTCGTAAAATCGTTTAATTTCATTATAACCGAACGAATTTTTTTTGTAAAGCGAAAAATTTTATATTTCGCGGACAAAAGCCGAAAAGCGATTGTTGTATAAGTAAATAACTCGTTACGGAGGCAATCGCAAATGAAAAAGAAACCCGTTTTATACGTCGTTATCCTTTGCCTGTGGGCATGCTGCCTGGGCGTTCTATGGTTTGCTTACGCGAAAATCGTCGCGGGGCTTCACGGATACACGGTAACGACAAAAATACTTATAATCGTTTTACTGACGATAAACACCGTCGCGCTGTCCGCGCTCTGGCTCGGAAGCGTAAAAGATCTGACGTTTTCGGTCGCGTATGCGGTTTTACGCAAAAAATTAGAAAAACGCTACGCCGAGATAGAAGAAGTTACGGCAGACAACGAAACCGCGCCGAGATTTTTGCTTTTATATTGCACCTGCAACGACTTCAACGCCGCAGCCCTTTCGGCGTGCAGAAAGCAGGATTATCCGAACTTTACGACAATAATTTTAGACGACAGTTCAAAACCCGGGTATATAAACGAAATAAACCGTTACGCCGCCCTTCGCGAAGGCGTAGAGGTCGTACGACGTGAAAACCACGTCGGTTACAAGGCAGGCAATCTCAACAATTACCTTGCCGATAAGACGGACTACGACTATTTCGTCGTTCTGGACAGCGACGAAATCATTCCGAAAAACTATATACGCAAAGTTCTTAAATATTTTGCTTACGATAAAAATTGCGGAGCGGTTCAGGCAAGGCACGAGGCGCAGAAAGGCAACAACGTCTTTCAACGGCTTATGGGGCTTTGCGTAGGCAGTAACGGCAAAACCGTACAGGTAATTAAAAACTTTTACGGCGCGAACGCGCTTATCGGGCACGGCATGACCGTAAGCCGCGAATGTTACGAAAAAACGGGCGGTTTCCCGCTCGTCGTCGCGGAAGACATCTCGTTTGCGGTGGATATAAAAAACGCGGGACTGAACGTAATATACGCCCCGGATATACTTTGTTACGAGGAATTCCCCGTCAATTACGTTTCGCTTAAAAAGCGGCAATGCAAGTGGACTCAGGGA
The DNA here is from genome assembly GCA_000437515.1 of Acidiphilium sp. CAG:727. Classification (GTDB taxonomy): domain Bacteria; phylum Bacillota; class Clostridia; order Christensenellales; family Borkfalkiaceae; genus UBA10281. Next base: position 23,444 of record FR898467.1, read on the forward strand.
AACCTCGAATACATGAAAAAATACAACCGCGAAATCAAAGAAAGCAAAATGACGTGGTACGAAAAACTCGACCTTAAACTCTCGCATTACAGTCTGCCGATCGTGCCGATACTGAGTTTTCTCCTTGCCGTATGCACGATTTGTTTAGGTGTTCTCGGATACCCCGTTATTCGCTACTCGCTTATCGTATACGCAGTAATGATACTTTTCTTATGTTCGCCTATGATACCCGATTTTTTCGTGTACAACAAGAACAGAAACGCGTTTTTGCTTCTTCCTTACTTTATAATAAACGTGGCGACTTACGCGTCGCTCGCGCCGATGATGCTGAAAACCGTACTGCTCGGCGTTTTCGGCAAAAAGGCGACGTTTATAGTAACGCCGAAAGAGTCGGAAAATTTCAGCGTTTTCGAAGCAATAAAATATACTTTCGATTCGCTCGTTTTCGCTATAACACTCGGAGCGTTATCGCTTATCGCGTGCGGAAGTTTACTGCCGGTAATCTTCGTAATCGCGGGGTGTTTCGCTTCGCCGTTTATAGTAGCGTTGTCGAATATATCGTTAGCACCGAAAAAAGACGGCTGCCAAGCGGCAACCGTCCGGGAAAGAAAATTCGAGGGTTAAAGAATTTCGAGGTTTTTGCGGAAAATACGTCTGAAATCGTTGGCGGCGTTGAGCGCGTCTTTAATCTCGAGCGACGCGTCGCCTTCGACTTCGGTTTTCATAATGACCGAATCGCCTAAAACGTCGCAGTTAAGCCCCGTTACGCAACCCGACATACTTCTGTCGAGGCTTTCCGCTATGCGGAGCATAACGCCGAGTTTACGGATGGCGTCTACGTCTTCTTCGGTTATGAATTCTTTGAATCGTACTATGTCGCTCATCTGGAAATCGTCGTTTTTATGTACCGACGCAACGAGCGAAGCCATTACCATTTCGCGATTGGTAAGCCCGTAAATACTCGCGTTCTGAATGATATACGCGGTATGTTTTTCGTAATCGTAATACTTGATCGCCGCGCCCGAATCGTGCAACGTCGCCACTACTTTAAGTATTTTCAGATACTGACGGGGGAATTTATGCAAAACCCTCAATTGTTTGAAAAGTTGTACCGAAAGGTTGACGACGTGATCGACGTGCTTCGGATTGCAGTTATAAAATTTTACGAGGGTCTGCAAACTGTACGTCAGAACGTCGCTTATCGGTTTTTCTACGGTGATCGGCATAGCGTAGTTGAACATTATTCCTTCGCGAAGACCGCAACCCGAAATTGCTATCTGCTCGAACCCTACGTATTTTACGAACGCCGAAATAGCCGCAAGAGCGCTCGGAAGAATATCCGCGCGTTCGGAAGAAATACCCTTGATTCTCTTTTTCTTATCGAGATCGAGTACTTTAATCATATTGTAAACGTCGTCGAATTCGTTTACCGAAATACGATAGTTGTGAACGTTGTTGAGAGGGCTTCTCTTCATGAGTTTGCAGAGTTTGCAAAGGCTTCTGAAAGAGCCGCCGACGCCGATAAGTTGGGTTTCGGGATCGAGTTCTTTAAGCCATTCGATACGCTTCAACTGTTCCACGAAAAACTCTTCTACCTTCGCCGCCTGCTCTTCGGGGCGAAGCCCGTCCTGCGCGAAGAGTTCGGTAAGCGTAACCGCCCCGAAAGGCAGAGTTTCGTAATTCAGAAGATTTTTTCTGACGTATCTTACTATTTTCGTACTGCCGCCGCCTATTTCGAGAATAACGCCTTTGGGTACGTCCATAGTGTTGATAACTCCGCGATAGACGTAAATCGCCTCTTCTTCGGCGGTTAAAACCCTGAACTTGATTCCGCAGGTCGTCGCCACTTCGTCAAGAAAACTGCGCTGATTTTTCGCGCGTCTTACCGCCGCCGTAGCGACCGCTATAATCTTTTCTATGCCGTAGGCGTCGCAGAGTTTACGGAACATTTTAAGCGTGCGCATAGTTTCGGCTATGCGTTGGGGTTTCAGAAACCCGTCGCGTTCCATATCTTTACCGAGCCTTACGCTCTCTTTAATCTGATCCACCACTATAAAATGCCCGTCGCCGAGCATTTCTACGATAACTAATCTTGCGTTGTTCGATCCGAGATCGATAATACCGATTTTCTCCACGGAATACCTCTTTACAAAATAATTTGCCGTCGGCTGCGACGCCCTTGCTTCCGACGCCGTAATACACGCCGCGACGACAATAATTCAATACTTATTTTATTCGCGTAGATAATATCACACAAGTCGATATTTTGCAATACTCTTTTTTCACCTTTGTGCAAAATATTCAAGTTTTCGTGCATTTTGTCGCCGTTTTTGCCCTCTTTTTATCCAAGTATTGCTCGATTTCGCGCGAAAAGAACTGAAAAACAGACAACACGAGTAAAAAAACGCCGAAAAATCTGCCTAATATTTTACCGTCGATTTTCGCGGCGGCAAAACTGCCGCCGAGCGATACCAGACACGCGGGAATTATCACCCATAACAGCCCTTCTTTTTTAACGCGTTTATTTTTTATATGAACGATAAGCGAAACTATCGCCATCGGCGCGAACGCCACGAGATTTACCGCCTGCGCGATTTTTTGTTTCACCCCGAAAAATATGGTGAGAACGGGAATAAGCACCGTACCGCCGCCCATACCCATTCCGCCGAGCACGCCCGAAGCGATGCCGGAAGCAATCAACAAGATAATTTTTAACATAGACCGACCCTCTGATATTGATTTATTTTTTGACCTCTTCCGTTTGACCTCTTCCGTCAACTTCGCTACGCTCGTTGCCACCTTCCCCGATAGGGAAGGCATAGACGCAAGATGTCATTGCGAACGAAGTGAAGCAATCCCGAAGATTGGTGTACGAGCGACTATGCAATCGCTCCGCCGTTTAACAACGGGATTGCCGCGGTCGTTACACTCCCTCGCAAAGACAATTTTGTTATCCTGAGCAAACCTGCGAAGGATCCCCTGGAAAGGCAAAACCTGCGGACTTGATAGTACAATAACATACGCTCCGCGGGAAACCACCCTTCCGGGAGATTCTTCACTGCGTTCAGAATGACACTTGTCATCGCATCAGAAAAAGGCGAGTTTTACGCCCGCCGCAAACATTACGAGCGCGAATATACGCGTAACCCACTTCGAACTCAACTTGCCCAGCAGATACGCCCCGATTATTCCGCCGCCGACTATCCCCGCCCCCGACGGCAAACCGATTTTCCAGTCGAAATAGCCTTTGGCTATATATATCGTAGCCGAAACTATCGTTACGGGTAAAATCACCGCCAGGGCGGTGGCGTGCGCGACTTTCGTCTTCATTTTAAGCAAAAACGTCATAAGAGGAACGACGATCATTCCTCCTCCGCCGCCGAAAAAACCGTTGGCAACGCCCGTAGCCACGCCCGTAAGTATCAGGTATAATTTATTTTTGAAATTTTCGTTCATATCACGGATATTATCGCCCGTTTTACCGAAAAATATCACGACTGCCCGAAAACGCCGCCGCTTTTCCGGTAAAATTTTGAAGATTTTTATATAATCGTCGCAAAAAATATTGCGTTGAGCAAAAAAATATAGTATAATAGACGGGTATAAAAATAACTTGGGACTTTGCGCGCGTATATAATGTCAGCGCGACGCAGGTCAATAAGGTGCAGACATGACAAAACCTGACAAAAAATTTAACCTCAAAGCGTTCGTATCGCTTATGATCGTTCTCGTGCTGTCGCTTGCTCTCGCTTTTTCTACCGCTTGCGCGAAAAAGACGACTTCGAAGAACAGTACTTCCGACGATTCTTCCAAGGAAGAGGAAGAAAAACCGACGGACAAGCAGACGCTTCCTAACGGCGACTTCGAATGGTATACCGACGACGTATCCGCCTCTTCCCCGTACAGCACGGGTATCAAATGGTCAAGATACCTCGGCGGCGATTCGCCGAACAAGGCCCCCTCGTCGGAAGGCAGATACGGCGTAATCGACACGAACAAATACGAAGATCTCGACGATAAATACAAACCCGAAGACAAATCCAACCCCGGCACGCCGACGATAGCCGAAGGTACGAAGTATCTCGACGAAAACGTCAAGCAGGACGGTAAAAAAATACTCGTTATTCAGAACAAGTATAAAACCACCGGTACGGCGCAATATCTTTCGCCGTCCAAATCGGTTTCCATACCCGCCGGTTCGGTAGGCGTGTTCTCGGTTTACGTTAAAACCAAAGACGTTACCGCCCCCAATTCGGACACGACTGGCGCGTATATAAGGCTTACCGGCACGGTAGGCTCTTCTATAGATCCCGTCTATATCGAAAATATCGATACGAAGGGCGCGTGGGTCAGATATATCGTTACCATAGAACCGTCCGTGACCGCCACGACTTCGATTTCGTTCGCGCTCGGTCTGGGCAAAGGTAACGAAAAGAATATGTCCGGTTACGCCGAAGGTTTCGCTTACTTCGACAACGCTTCGTTCGTCGTAGTCAAAAAATCCGAAGCCCCCGCCTCGGCGGACGCCAGACTCGATTATACTTCCGCTGCCGGTGCGTACGTGGCGGATGAGAAAAACGCCATTGCGGAAGGCGTCACCGAAAGAACGATCGACGTCAACTTTGCGGATACTTACGTATCCAAGACCGTAAACGGAACCGGCGACTACAACGAAATACGTACGGATAAGACGAACGGCGTATCCAACAAAGTTATGAAAGCGGGCGACGCGAACGCTTCGGACGATTTCAAGGTCGGTTACGGTAACGCCACTCTTAAACTCGACGGCAAAGACGAAGAAGTAACGAACGCCGTTTACATGGTATTCCCCAAAACGGGTAAAGACGGTAAAGCGGTATTCGGCTCTTCTTACTCCTACACGATCGACTCCGTCGGAACCGACGCCCTTTCGGTAAAAGGCGCCGACTATACGAAAGACGAAAACTCTATTACTTATTACAGACTTTCGTTCCTTGCTAAGGTAAAAACCGCTGCGTCTTCCCAAAGCGGCGCATCCGTAGTCGTTATGGATAACGGCAAAGAAAGTTCGAGCGGCAAGTTCTCTTACTTCACGACCGCCGAAGAAGACGGAAAGTACAACGACGGTTACGTCAGATACACTCTCTATATCTGCACCAAATACGAATCCGACATGAATTTCTCGGTTAAATTCAGTTTCGGTCCTACCGACAATACCGACGACCCGAGAACCCTTCCCACCGGTTACGCTATATTCAAAGACTTCACGTTCGACATGCTCGACGGCGACAAAGTCTATAACGAAGCGACTTCGACCAACGTCGTAAAACTTTCTCTTATCGGCGCGAACCTCGAAGATTACACCAAAGACGACGATACGAAAGAAAAAGACAGTTACAACATAACCGTTTCGGATATCGACGCGAAGACCGTTCTTCCCAAACAGGCGGTCAACGTATACGATTCGAACGCTTCCGTTAAAATTCTTACGGAACAGGACGGCAATCAGATAGGTATCGTCAACAGCCAATATCGCGCAGACTACCCCGTTTCTTATCTCGGCGCGGCAGGTATTCTTAAAGATCTCGAAGAAAAGATTCAGGGCGATAACAAACACGTTCAGGCGTTGATGGTTGCAAATAATAAGGGCAACGCCGAAACCGTACTCTATACGACCGAAAAGACGATTACGTCGAACGGCTCTGCGGAATTCGCAATCAAAGTACGCGTTGACGAAGGGCAAACCATAGCATCTATAAGACTCTTCAAAATAGCGACGCTCGAAAGCGGCGAGGAAGACGGCAATTTAAGCCTTAATATAAAGAACGGCGAAAGCGCGAAAGACTACGTTGCGTCGGTCAAAGTCACAAATAATAACGCGGCAGGTCTTGACGGCTGGACGACTATCCGTTTCTTCGTTAAAGCCGGCGACGACGCCATGAAACTTCGCCTTGAATTCGGCGTAAGCGGCGGCGCGGCGTTATTCGACCTCGTAAGCGATTCTAAATCGGTAACCACCGAAAACGAACTTAAAAACGCGTTTGACGATTACAAGTTCGACGGAAAAGGCGTAGAAGCCAGAACGGGTTACTACTACAAAAACGAAGAAGACGTCGGCAAAGAAAACAAACGTCTTAAAGATAAAGACGGAAAAGTCCGCACTATCGAACTCGACGCCGAAACCCTTTACGCTTACGCTCTGCCGAAGACCGTAACCGCCGACGTTACCGACGAAAACGCAACCGTCCGCCTTTACCGTTTCGACGTTAAAGATTACGTTATCGAAACGGCAGACGACGGCGACGATGACGACGACGGCGACGACAGCGACAACGCCCCCGCAAAGACGAATACCGAAAGCGGCAAGGTCGCATGGCTCAATATCGTATCCATTATAATAGCGGCGGTCATCGTAGTTGCCCTTCTCGCGATAGTTATCAAGAAATTCGTTGACGACAGAAAACGCAAGAAAGCCAAAACTCAATCTTATTACAGCGGTTACGACCAGACTTCGGCGCACGAAAACGGCAGCAGATACTCCGTAAGAAACGCAAAGAAAGGCCCGAAGTCTTCCGACGCTAAAAAATCGACGGTAACCGTTCAGGCTCCCGATGCGGAAGACGAAGCGACCGCTTACGACTACGG
>FR898468.1:0-1525 GCA_000437515.1 Acidiphilium sp. CAG:727
CGTTGGCGACGGTACATTTATTCGACGAACCGTCCGTCGCAAGTCCTCTTATGCCGATTACCGCTAAACCGTCGAAATAAATATTCGTTTTAGCGTTCGGCGAATATATCTTGCCGAGCGCGCACGATAAGTTATAATTCTTGATTCCCGTCGCCGTCGGATCGGCAGCCACCGTATTTACGATATAAATTTTATCGATTTCCGCGTTGGCAGAGCCTATTTTACCGAGCAGAAGCGAATTTTCGCAAGTCTGTTTGTTATCTTCCCAACTCGCAAACGCGGCTTCGACGTCTACATTTTCGATCCTTCCGCCGAAAGCGTTCGCGCAAAGAAATTGCGATTTCGTTTCTTTCGCTTCGCCTTTAAGCGTCAGATTTTTAATCGTTCCGCCGCTGCCGAGCCTGTATATCAAAGCGCCGTCGGCAAGCGTAACGAAATTCGTTATTTTATGGTTTCGCCCGTCGAATACGCCCTTGAAAACGTATTCGTTACCGCCGTAACCTATCGAATATTCTTTCGACCATTCTTCGGTAAGCGTTATATCCGCGCACAGCATAAAATATCCGTAATACGCCTTTTCGTAGTCGTTTGCTACTAAATAATCGTTGAGCGATAAGAGATCGGTCTGACCGGTAATCATCTTGCCGTATACGGTTACTTCTAAAAGCGTATCTTTACCGTCCGCCGTAACCAAATATTGCTTGGGTTTATCCGAAGCGTCGGATTCGGTATACGACAGTCTGCCGTCCGTCAATCCGTCTGCGACTTTCCCGTAAAGGTCGGTAACGCTCGTGATATTCTGCGCGAAAGACAACGAAACTCCGGTTTCGACGTCGGTGTTAATCGGAAGATATTCCGCAGTCTTTTTACAATTATTACAGGTCGCAACGCCGTTCGCGACGTTGAAATCGTGTCCGATTGCAGGGCTGGTTACCGTCATCTTTCTGCCCGCAAAGTTATACACTTTTACTCCGCTTTGCGTACAGGTTGCCGCCTGCGAAAGCGGATCGTCTTTCAGTTCGTCCGGATCGAGCATAATAGCCCTTACGGTATTGATCTGATTTTGAGTAACCCCCGCGGAAAGCAGATAATTTTCTATTTTATCCGCAAGCGTTTCGCCCGTATACGACTGCATTGCCTTGTTGAGTTTACCCCACGCAACGTAGTTGGAAGAGTTATTCTGATAAACGCCCGTATCGTCGAAACCCGAGCCGTCTAACTTGATCGCGCTGCGAAGTCGCGGTCCCTGTCCGCCGAAAGAGGTGAGTTCGAAATCTTTGGTAAGATTGCGATAACTTACGCCCAGAAGTCCGCTTATCAGATAAGCGAGAGTTCCCGTTCTGTCCGCGCCGGCGTTGCAGTGGAAATATATCGGATAGTTGTTTTCGTCCGCAAGAACGTCGAAAATCCGTCTGAACGCCTCTTTGCTGCCCGATATTGCGGGGTCGTATTGATTAAGCGATATTTTATAATAATTCGCCGTCGAGTCGAACTCGCATTCGGTCTGCTCGCCGTCGTCGCTGCC
>FR898468.1:1579-8353 GCA_000437515.1 Acidiphilium sp. CAG:727
TCTTCGCGCATGGTCTTTTTGCCCGCGTCCGTAATGCCGGGGTTACCGTTTCTTAAATTGAGTTTCGCTCCGCGATAGATTTTACCGTAAACGACTTTATCGTTATTCTCGGTAGTCCAACCGCCGAGGTCGCGGATATTCCTCGCGCCGGCAACGTTGATATTACGTAAAAACGTCTTATCCGTGGTTATCGTTCCGCGTTCGGTCGCTTTGCCGCCGTTATCCGCGATTTCGTAATAATAAACGGTATCGGGGATAAGCGTTCCGCCGAAAATAAATTTACCGTCGGAATTTACACGCAATTCACGCGAGTTTTCGAGTTTATCGTTATCCGCGTATTTAAGCGAATACGCAGACCCTTTCGGCGTTATCGTAAGCGTGGCTTGCGTATCGTGCGACGTATTGAGATTTGCCGATATTATATCGAACTCCTCTTCGTCGGTTTCGGCGGCAAGATAACTCTTTACCACCTTATCCGAAAGAGTAACCGTATAGGTATTATCCGAAAACTTCGGCTCTTCGCTCGGCTCGGGGTTGTCGGGGTCGGGATTTTCCGGATCGGGTTTTTCCGGCTCGTCGGGGTCGGGTTTCCCCGGCTCCGGTTTTTCCGGCTCTGTCACCGAACCGGTGTTCGACTTCACTTTGCACGCGCTCGCCGCGGGAACCGCGGCAAGCATAGTTATAACGAGCAAAATCGTGATAATTTTTTTGAGTAAACCGTTCATTATTCAGTCTTCCAGGTTATAGTGCCCGCAGCGGCGTCAACCGTCCAGAAATTCGTGTTCCAGTTATTTGCGGGGAATTCTACGCCGTTAGTCGAGCCGTCGTCTGAATAGTTGACATAGATGCCCGCTTTCGCGCCGTTATTCCACGACCATGCCGCGTCGCATACGATATTAAATCTCAGACCCGAAGAATCGGAGGCTGTTTTAGACCCTTCTTTGGCTTTATTTGCTCCGATAACCGCAACGTTTTTAAGATCGGACGCTTTGTCTATATTGCCGAATAACGCTCTGACTTTAACGTTCGGATCCTCCCAGAACCCTACTGCGGTATCGTGTGTGGCAGATAAATCGACTACAACGTTCGTCATCGTAACCACGGCAGGCGCGTTATCTTTACTGAAGAACGTAGAAGTATAATATCCTGCCCAGCCGCCGCTGACTATATTCGTCAAAGCCGCATACGACGCAGGACCGGCTTTGGAGTATTTTACGTAAACGTTTTCAAGCGTTCCCGTACCCGTATAAGTAAGACCGCAACCGGTAGATAACGCCAGATCGGTAAAGGAAATATTTTTTATCGTTCCGCCGTTTAACGTATCGATAAAACCAGAAGAACTTCCGACTTTTGCTACGCCTACGGCATCGAGAGCGTAACCCGCGCCGTCTAACGTACCTTTGAATCCGTATTTTACGCCGAACCGATAATCGGCATCGACGGACGAACCCGTCTTTCCCGTAAACCAGTTACCGACTTTTATATTCGCGCCGAGGCGGTAATAGCCGCCGCCCTGCATGGTTTCGCTGTCCGTATAATCTTTGAGGACGCGAAGTTCGTCAAGCGTACCGATCGTTTTCGTTACGACGAATACGGGCGCGTTTATAAGTTTACCCGCGCTTGCGATTTTAATCGAAAGCGTTCCGTCGCCGTATACGGTAACGGGAATATTTTTTGCGTTAAGCGTCAGAATTCCGTCTGCTATCTCGCCCGTCTGAACGCTTACGTTTCCGATAGTAAGAGGTACGTCGGTCGCGCTGCCCGTATAAACCGAACTTAAATCGATTTCTACGTTTTTATCTGCTGCGGCAATAGTTCCGTTAGATACGGATGCGTTCAGATCGATAGTCGCGGTCGTTTCTAAATCTACGCGTTCAAGCGGTTGCGCGACGGTAACCGTTACTTCTTCCGCGTTGGCGTAGTCGAAGATGTTTCTTGCGTAGATTTTGAAAGTCGCGCCTACGGAAACGCCGTTATCGGGTACTGTTACGACGCCGTTTTCAAACGTTACGCCTAATCCTACGGCGTCGTCGCCGAGAGTTATTACGTTAAGCGCGAGCGGCGCGAACGTTGCCGAAGAACCTAATTCGATTTCGGTTACCTTTTCGGCAAAACCTTTGGCGGAAGGCGCGGTATATCCTTTGAAGAAAGGTACGCTGCCCTCGGACTTGGTTATCCAGCAATCGCCGTCCCAACCCGCGGTCGGAACTGCCGTTCCGTTAGTCGTCCCGTCGGTCAACACGATATAAACGGACTTGGATTGATTGGTTACGTAACCGGCGTATTTTTCGGGTACGCCGTAGACTACGGCGTTAGTAATCTGCGAAGCGTCCGCAACGGAAGCGAATAAGCAAATCTTATCGCGCTCCGTATTCGGATTGTTCTTGATCTTACCGTTGAAATCGACCGTTACGTTTCTTATCGTTCCGTTATTGGTCTGATATACGCTTCCGAAAGTAGCCATATAACGCTGACCGTCGCAATCCATATTGCTATATTGAACGTAAACGTTTTCGATCGTACCCTGGTTGGAAGCGACTATCGAGTTGCTTCCGGAAAGGTTTACTTCGGTGAACGCGACGTTTTTCAAGGTCGCGCCGGAAGCAATCTCCTGAATGAAGCCCGCTTTATCCCACTTTTGACCCGTTACGCCTTTAACCGCATAACCGTTACCGTCGAGAACGCCTTCGAGAGTCGCCCTTTTCGCGGTAAACGCGGTCGTGACGGTTACGTCGTTTTTAAGAACGTAATAACCTTTTACGGTTCCGCTTGCGAAAGTATTAAATAACCCTTCGCCGTCCGAAACGTAGTTGAACGGCTGAATTTCTACGTCTACGTAGTAGAGCGTGCCGTCTATTTCGGAGAAAATCGTGAACGTAATCGCGGTCGATTTTTCCGCGTAAGCCGAAAGATCGAGTTTGATTTTATTATTCGTTACCGTTACGCCGTCGGTTTCGGTTGAGCCTTGGCGAACCTTTACCGCGTCGGCAAGGTAATCGGCCGCGAATGCAAGGTCTACTTCGGCGTCTGCTTTCGCCTCGGCAAAAATAACGTCGGACGTTACGGGAGCCTCTTCGGCTTTTATAATCCTGACGGATGCGGTGGCTTCGCTGCCGTCGAGATAAGACTTCGCGCGAACGGTGATAGTTCCGTTTTCCGCTTCGCCCGTAACTTTAATCGTGTTGCCTTTTAATTCGATACCGGCGGGCGAATCGTCAATCGACAAACCTCCGTACTTATGGCTTATCGAAAGCGTAGCCGACATACCGCCGTAAAGTTTTTCGGGCGCGCCCGAAAGTTGAATCGCGGCGGTGTTTGCACAAAGCGCGTTATAGTAATTTTTAAGGAAAGGTACTCCGTTGGTCTTTTCCCACTCTTCGCCGAAGTTGGCGATTACCGACGAGAACTCGTCGACCATCTGCTTATACGACGAAGCCGTAAGCGAACTTCCGGAGGTCTGCGCGGCGTAAGCGTTATCGGTTAAAACGACGAGATTTTCTACGTTTTTAGTATTCGTACCGATATGAAGAACTTTTTTCGCAACGGCGGACGGATGAATTTCCGCGCCGATGGCGTCTACGAAGCAATCGACTACTCTGCCGTTACCGTTATCGGTATACGGATAGAACGCGCCCATTGCTCTCGGCAATTGTCCGCCGGCGTCCTGAGTTTCTTTACCGATGCCCAAAAACTTGAATTGAATACTTACGTTTTCGATCAGTCCTCCGCCGAACGAGGTGATAAACCCGCTGTTTTCGTGAAGACCCGCATTCGTGAACGAGATATTTTTTACAACGCCGTCGTTGTTCATATATCCGACGAAACCGCCCGAAGCAGTGCCGCCGTCGCTCTTTTTCGATCTGCCTTTTACCGCCATTCCGTCGACGTTGTAACCTTTGCCGTCGAATACGCCCTTAAAGCCGAATCTCGCCGTATTCTGCCAGGTGTTGTCTTTTATGACGTTGCGATTTAACGTATACACTTCGTCGCAATCGGTAGGCGAAACGTATTCGCCGTTATATTCTATATTTGCGCCGAGCGCGAAATAACCGTCAAGCGCGGCCGTGGAATCGAAATTGCCGTTAGTTCTCGCAATATTGCCCCAGGCGTCCATATCCGCTTTGGTCTTTATAACCATTGTATAGATGTCCGCTTTCACGGCGTAGTCGTAATTCGCGGTGGAAATAACCAGATCTTTACCGTCGCCGAGATACTTCGATTCTTTGGGGAACGAAGACGCTTCAAGCGTAACTTTTCCGCCGTCGCAGGATTTTAAGACGTTTACGCCGTTATACGTTACCGAAACGACCGTGTCTTTCACCTCTTCGGGCAAGTCGAGTTCGATTCCGTGTTCTATATCGATAACGGGTCTGTAATCGAGATTCATCACCGCTTTAAGAACGCGGATATAGAGTTTTACGCCTGCCGTTCTGCCGTCTGCGGCGGTATATGTTCCCGTAAGAATCGTTTCGCCTACGCCTTCGGTCTTAAAAGTATAGATTTTGCCGTCTTTTTTCTCAAACGAGGCTACGAATTCGTCGTAGTCGTTGTCGTCTTCGTCCCACGAAATTTCGACTTCGCCGTAATCGGTTACGCCGTCGGTCGCGACGAAAGTAAGATCTTCCGCCGTTTTAAGCCCGTCGTAATCCGCAGTACAAAGCGTTACGGAGTAGCCGCCTTTTTCGGCGGTTACGTTCCCTTCGGGTATAAGCGCGATGCGGCGTTCGACTACGGTCATTTTAACCGCTTTATTCACGTACTTCCCGTTGACGGTTGCCGAAACGGTGTATTCGGTTTCGCCTTCGGCGGTCGCGGTAACCGTTACCGCGCCGTTCTTGCCACCTGCGACCGAACATATTCCTTCGGCTGCGCCGTCCGCCAAAGTCCATACGAAATTTACTTTGGTATTATCGTATTCCTTATCTCCGTAATAAACGGTTACCCGCCCTTCGTATACGTCGCCCGTTTCGAGCGTCAGATCGCCGAACGCAAGGCTCGGAGCGGCGTCCGGATCGTAAATCGGATCCGTTTTACCTTTATCGTTCGTCCTGGTCGCGCAACCTGCAAAGCAAAATACGCTTATCGCAAAGAAAACGAGTAAACTTATTATAATATTACGTTTTTTCATTTCCCTACTGTCCCCCATTTTATTCGACGCCCCATTCGTAGAACGGTCTGCCGGCGTCGGTTATCCTGAAGTGTTCCTGTTCGGTGGTGTTGCCGAGATTCTTGAAATCGTCTGCGAACGCCTGTCTTGCCGCCTTGAGTTCTTCCGCCGACGTGAACGAATCGGGATAGTGCTGGCAAAGCACGAATCTCGGGAAAAGTTCTTCGATTAAGAGATGCTCGTACAAAGCGTCGTATCTGTCTTTGTTCGTCTCTTTCAAAGGTTCGATTTCGGCGTAAGCCTGCGCGAATATGTCGAGATAGTATCTGATTGCGTCTATCGGCCAGAGAGAATCGTCGGAGATCGTTTCCGCCTGTATGTTACCCGTTACGAAACTTTCGTTGACCTGCATATTGTAGGTAATAAGGTCGAAGAATTTCGTCATATACGGTTCGGCTTCGCCGAAATAATACTTGAAGAATTTGTTTTTGAGTTCCTGATAGTTTACGTTTACGTCAAACAACGCTTTACCTATTATATAGTCGCGGAGTTTGTTGAACGCGGGAATATTCTTGTTCTCCCACGTGCCGTTCATAAACATATAGTTTCCGTTGATTTCTTTGAAAAAGCGGAGTTGTTCGACGAGTTTGCTGTAATTGTTATAGGGATACAGATAATTATGGAAGTTCATCTGGTAGCCCCAGAGATACAAGTCGCCCTTAAGACCTGCCCACGCTTTTACCGAAGCCGCGTACATTTCGTTTTCGGGTTCGTAGAAAGAGTGCAGCCAGTTCGCCGACGACGGAGCGAATTCGTAAGCCACGTGTTCGCCGCATACGAGCATTACGGGATTGTTTTCTTCGTCTACCGCCAATATCGCCTTGCCCTCTTCGTCGAAATCGCAACGCTGAACGGGTACGCCGTCGCCGTTATCGTCGTAAACGAATTTGGAACCGTCTTTCTTAGAGGGTGAGTTGATACCCTGACCGTAAGAAAGCACTACTATACTGTAAACTCTTTCCGTTCCGCTTTCGGCGTAACGTCTGTCCATCTCCGCCGCAACGTCGTTGGAAAGCGCGACCATCGCGCCGGACATCGATCCGCCGTAATATTCGAAACTTTCACGGCACGCCGCGCAAGTACATTTACCCGTAGTATTGTTACCCGTAACGTCGTTCGGACTGATACTTATAATGGAAGTAAGATCGTTTTCGGCAAGTTTTGCGATAAACGTGGTGGCAAGGTTATCTACCATAGCCGCGTATTCTTCTTTATCGCCGTGCGCCGTGAAACACGGTTGACCGATTACTTCCTCGATGCCGCGCTCGTCTTTGACGACCGCTTTGTCGGAAGAGAACCACTTCGGGTGCTGTTCAAACATCGCCGAATACCAGTCGGTGTTTTTAAGAGCGTTCTCGCCGGCAAGGTAATAATAGAAATTGTGTACGCTTCCGCCTTTCGACATAGAAAACTTCGGGTCGGTCATAGTATACGCCATACCGAATTTTTCGTCTTCGCTTATGGTCTGGTTGCCGGGCATACGGTATTCGTAGTCCGGGCGTTCGGTTATATCCATTTGCGGAAGAACTTTACCGTCTTTTTCGAATATATACATATCGTCTGCGAAGAGATCGAAACCGAAAACTTCGCGCAGTATAGCCAGAGCC
>FR898468.1:8419-8608 GCA_000437515.1 Acidiphilium sp. CAG:727
CGCCCCCCCCCGTCTTTATACGTTACCCTGCCGAACCGAGCGTGGAAAGAGCCGGAACCTCTACCCCTTTGCTTTCGAGAATTTCGTTAAGGCCGAAAACTATATATTTCCCGTTATCCGGGTTACACGTTCCGCTTCCGTCGATCTGAAGGTTCGCCCCCGTCGCTTCGTTTATATATTTCCAGCGCG
>FR898468.1:8658-10548 GCA_000437515.1 Acidiphilium sp. CAG:727
GTTACTATAGAATAATTCGTCTTTCCGTTCACTACGAAGTCGCCTACGGGATTGTTCCAGTCTACGTTTACGTCGTGAAGCCTGTTGACGTCGCTTACGAGGTGTTCTTCCGCCGCCTCGACGGGATCGCCCTTCGGTTTTGCCGTCGTCTTTTGGGACGATGACGACCCGCCGCAACCGACGGCGGTGGAAATCGCCATCGTAAGAGCGGTCATTGCTATCAAAGATTTATATTTTTTCATCTGCTTTCTCTCCTTATCCTACGGTAACGACCCATTTAAGTACGGCCGCGTTGTTCGGGGTGTCGGCGTCGGCGGTTTCGCCCAAAATAACGTCCTGCGCGTATACGACGAAGGTATACTCTCCCTTGATCCTCGCGATTACCGAGTTGGCGTCGCCTTCGAGTTCGACGAGTTGTCCGTACGGATTTATAACGTACTTCCAGACGAGAATTCTTCCCGACGGGGTAAGGTTATCCGAAACCGTGAAGTCGGGCATTACGATTACGTCGCCTACTTTTGCGGTCTTCGTGCCGTTATTCGTGAATTTAATCGTCGGAGGAAGATCGTCGGGTACGTCGTAAGTTATTTCGAATTCGTTTTCCTGCTCTTCTTCCATCCAGCCTACGGTTTTTATAAGGTATACCACCTTATATTGACCGTACTTGCCCGCTTTGATTTCGTAAACTTTATCGGGAATCACGTTTTGCATTTTTTTGCCTTTAACGTCGCTCACCACTTTTCCGTCGGGATCGTAAACGGTGAACGAAACTTCGGTTTCGGGCGCGTAAACGTCCGAACCTTCGGCTATATTCGTAACGAAGGTACGCCCTTTTTTAACGCTTCCGCCGTAGTTGCCGTAAAGAAGCAATGCGGGGGCTTCGTTATCGCGGTTGGCGTAAGAAACGACGTTTCCGTTTACGTTTTCGATTTTATATCTCGCGTTCGCCTTATTAGCGAGCGTGTTTACCGAAAGGTAAATTCTGCCCGACGGGAACCCTGTGAATTTTTCGCCGTTTTCGTATTGAGAAAGGCTTACGAAAACCGAAACGTCTTCGGTCGTGAGCGAAACGCTGCCCGCCTCGTAACCGAGCGTGAATATGTTGCCTTTTGCGAGATTAAAATCCGCGCTGTATTCCTTAACGCCGTGATTTACCTTTTTCGAATTTACGCCGAGCGTTACTTTGACCGATTTGGAATAATCCGCCGAATCGGTAAGGATAAATTCGAACGCCGAGAAGTTCGTCAGACCGTTTACGGTCGAAAACTGAACGTCAAGCCCCTCGGCGATAAGCGGATTTGCGAAAAACCAGCCTGCCCTGTCGGAGTCCGCTTTTACGACGGAAGCGACGCCGCCTCGTCTGTATTTTTCGCCGTTTTCGTCGTTATACGACATCTCCGTATCGCCTACGAAATATTTATAGCCGTATACTTTCCCGTTTTCTCTCGCGATAATCGCAGGGATTTTTACCGTTTCGAAAGCGGTCTTCCCGCTGTAATAAGTAACTTCGACTTCGTCGCCGTCGTTTCTTACTTCCGGAATAAAACGGCTGCCCGCTTTATAAATCTTTTCGCCGTTCGCATCCTTTACCTTAACGTCGGCAAGGACGGTTTTATGTTTGCCCCCCGCGTAGTCGTCTGCGTAGAGTTCCGGGAGCGTATATCCCGAACCGGATATAAACGCCATGGGCAGAGTCGCTTCGTTTGAAAACACGGGCGCGCCCGAATAAGCCGCCGTAACTTCGTAACTGCACGCGGCAACCTGACCTAAATAATCCGTAACGGTATAAGTTACGGTATACTTACCCGCAACCTGAGGAACGAACGAATCGTCTATTTCCGTAACCGTCTTACCGAAAGTTACGGTTTTTACGACGGCAAGATTACCGCT
>FR898469.1:0-3321 GCA_000437515.1 Acidiphilium sp. CAG:727
ACTTTTTCAAGTTGCCGCCGCGTGTTTTACGGATAAAATTATTTTACGATCAAGTTAAGCAGTCTGCCTTTTACGTAGATGACTTTTACTATCTGTTTGCCTTCGACGGCTTTCGCCACCGAGGCGTCGGTCAAAGCGATTGCCTTCGCTTCTTCGTCGGTAGATTCTGTGGGAACGTCTATTTTCGCTTTCATCTTGCTGTTTACCTGTACCGCGATTTCGATTTCGTCTTTAACGAGCGCGTTTTCGTCGCATACGGGGTAGTCGGTCAAGAATACCGATTTTTTGTAACCGCGCATCGACCATAATTCTTCCGCGAAGTGAGGAGCGCACGGCGCAAGCAACAAAATTAATGTATCCACGCATTTTTTGAATACGAAGCCGGATTCGTTTTCGCTCGCGTCATATTTGTAAAGCGCGTTGACGTATTCCATAAGCCTTGCGATTGCCGTGTTGAACGAGAAGTTGTTCATATCCCGGTCCACGCATTTAACGGCGTATGCCTCGGCGTATAAAAGTTCTTTGTCTGCGTGCGTCGGTTCGGAGTGTTTGTTTGAACGGAGTTCGTTCGCCCGCACAACCAATCTTTCGATACGGTCGGCGAATTTGGCGATAGATTTGATTCCGTTATCGTCCCACGGACCGCCTTCGGTGTAGTTAAACCCGAACATAAGGTACATTCTGAAAACGTCCGAGCCGTATTGTTCGATATATTGATCGGGCGAAACGACGTTGCCGCGCGATTTGCTCATTCTGTTTCCGTCGGGGCCCAGAATAATGCCCTGATGGGTGAGCGATTTGAACGGTTCGTCGAAATTAAGATAGCCCATATCACGCAACGCTTTGGTTATGAACCTTGCGTATAAAAGGTGCATACACGCGTGCTCGGGACCGCCGACGTATTTGTCTACGGGGAGCATTTTGTTTATTATTTCGGGGTCGAACGGAGCGTTCGCGTTTTTATTGTCGGGGTAACGGAGATAATACCAACTCGAACATACGAAGGTGTCGAGCGTATCTGGATCTCTCGTTGCTTTTCCGCCGCATACCGGGCACGTCGTGTTCATAAACGATTCGCACTTCGCAAGCGGAGATTTTCCGTCGGGCTTAAATTCCACGTTTCTCGGAAGTTCTACGGGTAAGTCCTTATACGGAACGGGTACCGTGCCGCATTTCGGGCAGTAGATTATCGGAATGGGCGCGCCCCAGTATCTCTGACGGGAAACGAGCCAGTCGCGGAGTCTGTAATTTATTCTGTGCTGTCCTTTTTCTTCGGAGGCGAGTTTGCCTAAAATAGCCTTTCTTGCTTCGTCGGACGAAAGTCCGTCAAAGCCCAGACTGTTTACCAGCATGCCGTCTTCGGTGTAGGGCAGTTCGGTGGTCGTGCTGTCGGGGTCGCGGATTACCTGATTGACGGGCAAACCGTATTTTTTGGCGAACGCGAAATCTCTCGCGTCGTGAGCGGGTACGCCCATTACCGCCCCCGTGCCGTAAGAATACAGTACGTAGTCTGCGGCGTAAACGGGTACTTTTTTGCCGTTGATCGGGTTTACGGCGTACGCGCCGATAAATACGCCGGTTTTCTCTCTCGACGTCGATAAACGCTCTATTTCGTCGCGTTTGGAAGTTTCTTCTATATAGGCGTCGACCGCCGCTTTGCATTTTTCGTCGGTCAATTTTTTAACGAGCGGGTGTTCGGGCGCGAGCGCGACGAACGAAACTCCGAACAGGGTGTCGGCGCGGGTGGTGAACACTTTGAACGCGTCGCCGCTTTCGGTCGTGAAGATGATTTCTCCGCCGCTCGATTTGCCTATCCAGTTTTTCTGCATAAGTTTGGTCTTTTCGGGCCAGTCGAGATCGTCGAGTTTGTCTAAAAGTTCTTCCGCGTAATCGGTGATTCTGAAAAACCATTGCGTAAGATTTCGCTTGACCACCTGCGTTCCGCAACGCTCGCAGCAGCCGTCCGTAACCTGCTCGTTGGCAAGAACGGTATTGCAACTCGGGCACCAGTTTACGGGCGCTTCTTTGCGATACGCAAGATTCTTATCGTAGAGTTTCAGAAAGAGCCATTGCGTCCATTTGTAATAGTCGGGCAGACAGGTTTTGATTTCGGCGTTCCAGTCGAACATTGCGCCCATTGCTTTAAGTTGCTTTTCCATGGTGGCGATATTCTGAAGAGTGGAGTCTTCGGGGTGAACGCCCGTTTTGATTGCGTAATTTTCTGCGGGCAGACCGAAAGCGTCGAATCCCATCGGCTCGAACACCTCGAAACCCTTCATCTTTTTATAACGAGCGAAACTGTCGGTTAAACCGTAGTTGTACCAATGCCCCAGATGCAGTTTCGAAGCCGACGGATA
The DNA here is from genome assembly GCA_000437515.1 of Acidiphilium sp. CAG:727. GTDB lineage: Bacteria > Bacillota > Clostridia > Christensenellales > Borkfalkiaceae > UBA10281. The sequence goes on from FR898469.1 coordinate 2,358, forward strand.
AGAAAACATTTCAAGACAATAGAACTTTTTGTCGATATTCTTCTTGTTAAAAGAATACAATTTGTCTTTTTCCCATTTTTGTTGCCATTTGGGTTCGATAGATTTCATGTCCATATAATCTGGCGTCCTCCTGAATTGAGCCGACCGCGGTCGGCCGGGTCGCAGGCGATTATGCGCGCGACCAAAGAAACAATTACCGCCATTCTAACACATTTTTTGAAAATATCCTAATAAAATAAAGGCAACGAGAAAAATAGTATTAAAAATATTTTTTTTGCCACGGTTAAAACGCTTTTGTTTTTGGTTGAAATATGCTAATATAGTTGCGTTTTCGGAGATATGTTTACTATGGAAGAATTAGAACCCGTTGCGCCCGGTGTTAAAACGGAAAGCGAAAAAGAGTACGGAGTAAAAAAAGACTACTTTATAACTCCGGTAAATAAAAAGAAAGATATTTTAAGAAGCGCGATTTATATCTTCTTGTCCGCGTTTTTCTATTCGGTGTCGTTTCATTATTTCGTAACGACGTGTAACTTTGCTCCCGGAGGAGTCGGCGGCGTCGTTGCGATAGTAAAAAAACTTCTCGGCATAGGCGAAACGCAAAACAGCGGCCTTGATTACAGTTCGTTGTTGTTTTTGGTGGTTAACGTTCCGCTTCTTGCGTTTGCGTGGAAAAGGCTAGGCAAGGATTTTTGCATAAAGACTTTTATTGCGACAATTATAATAACCGTTACGATGTTTTTGCTCGATAATTTTATCGATCCGAATTATAAATTCAGTATCACGCAAAAAATATTGACTAAAACCGAAAGTGAAGAAAAAATCGGTATACGACTTTTATCGGCTTTTGTCGGCGGGGCTGCCGCGGGTATTTCGCTTGCGTTTTCGCTTAAAGTAAATTCTTCGACGGGCGGCGCGGATATCTTAGGAGCGATGATACAGAAAAAATATCCTCATAAGAGCG
>FR898469.1:3358-3943 GCA_000437515.1 Acidiphilium sp. CAG:727
GTCGCTTCCATGATATTCGGCGTAAACGGCGTTATTATGCTGTCGTCCATACCCGTATATAAAGAAAATCTTATACCCGTATTTTTGTCGTTGGTGTTCATCTGCGCAACCACGGTTATTTGCGACAGAATGATGATTTCGAGTAAGTCTGCGCTTAAATTCGAAGTCGTTACCGAATACGCGGAAGAAATATCGAAAGATATAATCGAAAAACTCGGGCACGGCGTTACGGTTACGCCCGCCGTCGGAATGTTCGAACACCATAACAAACAACTTTTGATTTGCGTAATAAGTCCGAGGCAGGTAAGTAAGTTCCAGGCGATTATACGTAACTATCCCGATACTTTCGCTTACGTCGGGTCGGTGAGCGAGGTTATCGGTAAGTTTAACGACGATAAAAAGAAGTAACAGGCTTAAAACGCTTGATAAAAGCCGAAAAATATAGTAGAATATAGACGAACGCGGGATAGTTCGTTTATACGCGGGCATAGTTTAGTGGTAAAATAGGAGCTTCCCAAGCTTCGGTTGCGAGTCCGATTCTCGTTGCCCGCTCCACAAAAAGGCGCGGCAGGTCGAAAACCTGCC
>FR898470.1:0-2222 GCA_000437515.1 Acidiphilium sp. CAG:727
CAGGAAGCAGATTATATTTACAGAGAAGAAATTGCCAAAGCGGGCTTAAACAGAGAAATCTGGCAATATTTTGCAGTGCTTACAAATTGCCGTTCGGTCGGCGTTATGGGCGACAGCAGAACGTACTCTTATACGCTCGCGCTTCGCGCCGTAACCAGCGTAGACGGCATGACTGCCGATTGGGCGCGTATTCCTTACGACGTACTCGAAAAAATCTCGACGCGTATCGTAAACGAAGTACAGGACGTAAACAGAATAGTTTACGATATTACGTCCAAACCGCCGGCAACTATCGAATGGGAATAAATTTATGAGCGAAAACGATACTCTGAACGCCCGTTGCCCTTTGTGCGGCAAAGATTTTAACGCTTCGACTACCGACGTCGAAATCACTTGCCCCCATTGCGGACAGACGATACGCGCGCTGCAGGCAATCAAATATTACGAATCGGTTACCGAATCCGTCGAAACAGCCAAAGAAGCGCACGGCGAAGACTACCATAAGGTCAGACTTTTAATCGACGAGTGTTACGGACTATTGAAATCCGGACTCTACGACGAGGCCGAAGAAAAGGCTGACGAGGCTCTTTCCTTAACCGAAACCGACTACCGAGTCTATATGGCTATGGTAGCGGTAAAAACCAAAAATTTTACGGATCTTAAAGACGCAACTCACACGGAGTATCTCAATAAGGCTATTTCGGTTGCGGATAAAGAAGAACGCGCCGACATAAAAGCGCAATACAAGAATTACTACGAAAAGCGTAAGTTCTCCGACGAAGAAATGGAAAAATACGTCGAAGAAACCCGTAAAGACGTAAAACAAAGGGTAGAAAAATCGTTGAAGAGTTCTATACCCGCGTATATGGCGACGGAAAAAACTTTGATCTGGTTGCTCGTTTTCTTTCCGCTCTTCATTGCGGCGGGCGTCGCTCTCGTAATACTTGCCCTCGCGCAGGAAACGGTGTGGATATCTGTCGTCGGGCTTGCTCTTGCGATAGGCGGCTACGTAATGCTGCGCGTGTGGCTCGGTTCAAAAGAAGCGGTCAGGGCGTTTAATGCTACGCTTGACCTGTACGATATGCTCGACGCGGCAGAGATGACCGACGAAAAAGCGATACCCCTTTATAAGTCGCTTGCGGTGTTGGCGGAAAAATTTTCCGACAGGGCGCCCGTCGCCTCCATGAACGACGCTTTCGGAGATCTTATCAACAAAATAATCGACGCAGACTGCGAAGAAGTCAACAGATTTATGCTCGGCAACAAATTTTTCAAAAAAATGGTAGTCGAAGACGACGAAAAGGAAGAAAACCGATGATTTACGAGATAGAAAACGAATATATGAAAGTTTCCGTCGACGTTATCGGCGCGGAACTTAAAAGCGTTCTGAGAAAAGACGGAAATATCGAACACCTCTGGCAGGGCGACGAAAAGTACTGGACGAGCAGAAGTCCGATACTTTTCCCCATAGTCGGAAGGCTGTTCGAAGGCAGATATTCGTTTAACGGCAAAGAATACGAAATGAACCCGCACGGACTGTTGCGAAAGTCGAAATTCGCGCTCGTCGACAAGACGTGCAAAAAAATGACGTTTGCGTACTCGGCAAACGACGATACTTTCGCCCGTTATCCGTTTAAGTTTATTTTCACCGTCGAATATTCGCTCTGCAAAAATACGCTTTCCGTCGTTTATTCGGTCAAAAACGTCGGCAAAGATACGATGTATTTCGGATTGGGCGGACACCCGGGATTCAACGTTCCTTTCGACGGCGGTAAATTCGAAGATTATTACGTCGAAACGGCAACGAAAGTTATGCCGAAACGGCTTACTTTAAGCGAAAATTATCTCATGAGCGGCAATTTTGTCGATTATCCCCTCGAAGACGGCAGAATAATGCGACTTCGCCACGATATGTTCGATAACGACGCCGTGATACTCGAAGGTGCCGGCAACGAGGTAACGCTTAAAAGCGATAAAACCGAGAAATCGATTACCGTAAAATTTCCGAATATGCCTTTCGTCGGTTTCTGGCACGCGGTTAAAACCGACGCGCCGTACGTCTGTATAGAGCCGTGGGAAAATCTTCCGTCCGTCGACGGCAAGGTCGAAAAACTCACCGATAAAAGGAATATCGGTTCTCTTGGTGCAGGTGAAACCTATAACAGTACGATAAATATCACGCTTAATTGAATAGATTAAAACGGGCGAGCCGGAAATCCGGC
>FR898470.1:2260-4803 GCA_000437515.1 Acidiphilium sp. CAG:727
TTTAATAAAATACGGCATTGCAATATATTATAAATTTTCATGAAAAATTTTCTGCAAACTATTGCAATATCTTTCGCCCGATGATATAATATACACGAAAATACAAAAGGAGAGCAGACGAATGGAAGAAAAGACCTTTTATATGTACAAAATTTCTAATCTTCTCAATATTTCGAAGATAGTTACGGTACACTATCAGAAACTCGTCAAGACCTATTCGTTCCCCAAAGAAAAACACGACTTCTGGGAGATAATCTATTGCGATAAAAACTCGATATTCGTTACGATCGAAGACGATAAGAGGCTTCTTAAAAGGGGTGAAATCATATTTATCGCGCCCAATCGTGTGCACGCCGTCGAATGCGACGGGGCTAAAGACCCTAATATTTTCATAGTGAGTTTCGAGTGTAAATCGAAAACCATGGCGTATTTTACCGATAAATGCTTCTGCGTTCCCGAAGACCTGAGGTTTTTACTCGCTTCGATAATGAGCGAAGCGAAAAGTACTTTCGTGCTGCCCGATTTCAACCCTAATCTCGATAAACTCGTCCTGAAAAGCGAGCCGGGCATAGGCGGAGGGCAGGTAATTAAAAATAATCTCGAAGAACTGTTGATAAAACTGATCCGCGTCGAAACGGCGAAACCGACCTCGCAGGAGGTTTTTATCTCGAAAATCGAAGATTCCGACGCATTGGAAGACGAAATAGTCAAAATTCTTGAAAATAACGTTTACGGCAACGTAACTCTCGACGCCATTTCCGACGCGCTCCATTACGGCAAAACGACGATTTGCAAGACTTTCAAAAAGCGCACCGGCAAGACGATAATAAGTTACTATCTCGAACTCAAAATCGAAGAGAGCAAAAAACTCATACGCGAAAATAAAAGTTTTTCCGAAATTTCGTCCGCCCTGTGTTTCGATTCGCTTCCGCATTACACAAAAACGTTCAAACGGATAACGACTATGACCCCGCGGGAGTACAAAAACAGCATATTGTAATAAAGTATAAAAAGAATTAAAGATTATCACTACCCATTTTTTCCGTAAAAGTTTATAATTATAACTAAAGAAACTCGTTTTTCCGTTCTGTCGGTATTCAGTCGTTCCTATGCTTTGCCGAAGAATCTTCCGGAAAGTAAACGCTAACCGACGGGCAGACGAAAGACGATTACACAGGAGATGTTTTATGAAGTTCGTACCTACGCTGGACAAGCAATTCAGACCTATGTATCTCGAATTCGCAAAATACAAAAAAGAAGTTGCCGAAGCCGCGAATAAGCCTTTGAAAATCTGCGTCGAGAGAAACGACGGATATAAATACGTTTACTCTTACGATATTTTCGCTTCCGCGGATAAAGCGGACAGAAACAACCGCATGGCGGAAAGAATTATCAAGACCATTTTGTGGGTAGTCGGCGGCTATAAAATCTATATCTGCGGCGACGACGGTGTCTTCGATTATATTAAAAACGCGTATACCGATAACGGGCTTCGCGCTTTCGATAAAGGCTTTATGGAAAGGGTGTACGAGAGTAAGTTCGAGGTTGTGAAGACCGACGAAAAGACTTTCCCCGAAGAAAAGAAATGTTCTCTTAAAGTCGGCGGTCATCTCGACGGTTGCAGAATCGGTTTCGACGCGGGCGGTAGCGATCGTAAAGTCAGCGCGGTAGTCGACGGAAAAGTCGTGTACAGCGAAGAAGTCGTATGGTTCCCGAAAATAAACCCCGATCCGACGTATCATTATAACGAAATCTTAACCGCCATGAAAACGGCGGCAGGCAAAATGCCTCGCGTAGACGCTATCGGCGTTTCCAGCGCGGGCGTGTACGTAAACAATAAAATAATGGTTGCTTCGCTCTTCCTTAAAGTAAACGACGAAGATTTCGAAAAACACGTAAAGACCATGTATATCGACATCGCCAAAGAAATGGGCGACGTTCCGCTCGAAGTCGCAAACGACGGCGACGTAACCGCTCTTGCGGGCGCGATCGACTTGAACGACAACGAAGTTCTCGGTATCGCCATGGGTACGAGCGAAGCGGTAGGCTATATCAATAAAGACGGCGGTCTTAACGGCTGGCTTTCCGAACTTGCGTTCGTTCCCGTGGATTATAACGAAAACTCCATGGTCGACGAATGGAGCGGCGACTACGGTTGCGGCGTTAAATACTTCTCGCAGGACAGCGTTATTAAACTTGCCGAAAACGGCGGTTTTAAGTTTGAAGACGGTTTAAGCCCCGCCGAAAAACTCAAAGTCATTCAGAAACTTATGGCAAACGGCGATCCGCTTGCAAAGACTATTTACGAAGATATCGGTATATACCTCGGCTATACGCTTCCGTATTACGCCATGTTCTACGATATAAAGCACGTATTGCTTCTCGGTAGAGTTACGAGCGGCGAGGGCGGTAATATCGTTATAGAAAAGGCTAAAGAAGTTCTTGCCGCCGAATTTCCCGAACTTAAATTCGAACTCGAAATGCCCGACGAAAAGAACAGAAGAGTCGGTCAGAGTATCGCCGCGGCTTCTTTGGCGGCTTCG
>FR898470.1:4835-17155 GCA_000437515.1 Acidiphilium sp. CAG:727
AAATAGACCGCGACTGGCGGGCGTCCGCCGTACGGGCGGACGCCCGCAAAAAAACTATAAAAAGGAGTATAAAAAATGAAAGTTATCATTGCTAAAGATTACGAAGAAATGAGCGCAAAGGCGTTCGAAGTAATGGAAAAGGTTGTAAAGGGCAACCCCGAAGCGATTTTGGGGCTTGCTACGGGTTCTACTCCTATCGGTCTTTATAAGAATATGATCAAAGACCATAACGAAAACGGAACGAGTTATAAAAAGATTAAAACGGTAAATCTCGACGAATACGCAGGTCTGGACTATTCGAGCGATCAGAGTTACGTATATTTTATGCGTAACAATCTTTTCGACCATATCGATATCGACCTTAAAAACACGAATATCGAAAACGGCAAGGCTGCCGACAGACAAGCCGAATGCGAAAGATATAATAAGTTGCTCGAAGGTATGCAGCAGGATATTCAGGTTCTCGGCATCGGTTCCAACGGACATATCGCGTTCAACGAACCGGGTACTCCTTTCGGAAGCGTTACCCATATCGTAAACCTTGCCGAAAGCACCATAAAAGACAATTCCAGAATGTTCGCTTCCATCGACGAAGTTCCGCGTCAGGCGTTCACCATGGGTTTGAAGAATATCATGAACGCAAAGAAAATACTTATACTTGCCAACGGCGCGAATAAGGCTAAGGCCGTATACGGACTCGTTAAAGGCGAAGTAACCGAAAACGTACCCGCAAGCGTACTTCAACTTCACCCTGATTGCACGCTCGTCTGCGACGAAGCAGCCGCATCTTTACTGTAATTTTATACTCGCCATAAACGCCGTCTTTGTTCCTTTGATTACCGTCATCGCGAGCGTAGCGTGGCGATCCCGAAGATTGGAGGACGAATGCTAGCCACTTGCCTTCCCTTGCAGGGTAAATGTCCCCGATGAAACGGGGAAAATGTCGCAAAGCGACAAAAGGGGGGCGACCCTGCCCAAGGTGGTGGCACGCGTAGCGTGTCGGATGAGTTCCGGAAGGGCGGTATTTTACGGATGCAAATTTTTAACGGAGAACAAAACAAAATGAAAGGACTTAAAAACGTTTCCGCATATATTGCGGGTAAAGGAATAATTAAGACGAATATCGGCTTCGAAAACGGCAAAATCGCCTATATCGGCGACGACGATAAAAATATCGAAAGCCTTTTTGAAACCGACGGAGTGGTATTGCCGGGGTTTATCGACGAACATATTCACGGCGCCGGCGGCGCCGACGCAATGGACGCGACCGAAGAAGCCCTGCAAACTATTTCGGAGTACCTTTCGAGAGAAGGTACTACGGGTTTTTTGGCTACGACTATGACGCAGAGCAAGGAGAATATATCCAAGGCTCTCAGAAACGTCGGAGACGTCAGAAAGAAAGGCGAATATAAAGGCGCGGAAGTTTTAGGGGTTCATCTCGAAGGTCCGTTTATCTCGCCCGAACACGTAGGAGCGCAGCCGCTCGAATACGTTGCTAAACCCGATGCGAAAACTTTCGACGAATATAACGCTCTTTCGGGTGGAAATATAAAGATAGTTACGCTTGCGCCCGAAGTTGACGGCGGACTCGATTTGATAACACACCTTAAAAATATCGGGGTGGTTGCTTCCATAGGTCATACGGGCGCGAAGTATCAGGACGTAGAAAACGCGGTAAAAGCGGGCGCGAGCAACGTTACCCACACTTACAACGCGCAGACCGGTCTTCACCACAGAGAAGCCGGCGTAGTCGGCGCGGCAATGCTTTTCGACGAACTCAATTGCGAAATGATTTGCGATACCATTCACGTAAGCGTTCCCGCCATTAAAATTTTCGTCAAGAATAAACCGCGCGATAAATTTACGCTGATAACCGACGCTATGAGGGCGAAAGGTATGCCCGACGGATTATCCGAACTCGGAGGACAGCAGGTTTTCGTCAAAAACGGCGAAGCAAGACTTGCCGACGGAACTTTGGCGGGCAGCGTTCTCAGAATGAACGTCGCCGTTAAAAACCTCGTCGAAAAGGTCGGGGTAAGTTTGACGGAAGCGGTGGATTTTGCCTCCGCCAACCCCGCGAAAAATTTAGGGCTTTATAACGAACGCGGAAGTATCGAAGTCGGCAAACGCGCCGATATAACGGTACTTGATAAAGATTATAACGTACTTTACACGATCGTCGGCGGCAATCTCGTCTACAAAAGGTAATTTACTCTGTCATTGCGAGGGAGCGTAGCGACCGCGGCAACCTTGGGCAGGGTCGCCCCCCTTTTGTCGCTTCGCGACATTTTCCCCGTTTCATCGGGGACATTTGCCCCGCAATAAAAGGCTGAGCGGCTTACAACTGAAAATTTCAAAAGCGAGCATTTAATGCCCGCTTTTTTTATTCCCGATGCGTTTATATGCGTGTCACGTCGAGCGTTAGCGAAATATTTCGCGGTATGGTGGGTTAAGGCACGGTGTATATTTATACAAAAATACGACTAAAATCTCAAATAATTGCATAAAATCGACAATTTAGCGTAATATTCTACAAATTTAATGCAAACATTATTAAAATGAGATTTGTTTATGTGTACTATAAGAATTTCTGATATGAAAAAAGCGTGAATTTAGTAGACAAATTAAAATTTATATGGTAAAATCACCACAAATTTAACGAAAAGGTATTGCATAAAATAAAATTTATCGAATATCAGGGCTTTACGGGGTACCCCGTTTCCGTTCTCAGAACGGAAACTCCCTTAAACAGAGTTAAATTTTTATAGGTAATAACGCGTGCGCGTTGAAAATTTCAGGAGGTAAAAAAATGAAAAAACTCAAACTTTTCTCGGCAGTTCTCGCCGCAGGTATGGTTCTTACCGCAACCGCCACCGGCTGTAAGCGTAAGACTACTGATCCCAAATCGGGCTATCCTACCGACGGTAGAGTATATAACGACTTCAAAGTCGGCGGTCAGGCAATTTTGGGCAGCGCCACTCAATTGTCGGGTGAATTCCGTTGGCCCGGTTTAGGTCAGGATGCCGCAAATGCTTCGGATCAGGACATAGCGAGACTTTCAATCGGTTACGATACTATGGAACTTGATAAATACGGCGCATACGTTTGGAACAAGACTTCCGTTAAATCTCACACCGCCACGGCGAACGATCACGGCGATGACGGCGAAACTTATACTATTACGATTGAAATCAATCCGGGGCTTAAATTAAGCGACGGAACGGAAGTTACCGCAGATAACTATCTTGCCTATATGCTTGCGATGAGTACGCCCGTGTCGAGCGCCGCCGTCGACTATGACAGAGTAGGGTATTCTTACGTCGGCTATGCAGAATTTAACAAATACGACGGTACGAACGATGCGACCGAAGGTGTTTCCAAGGCGTTTGCGGGAATCAGAAAACTCGGAACTTATAAGTTTTCGGTTGAAGTAAATTCCGAAAACTATCCGTATTATTACGCCGGCAATCTCGGCGCCATAGGTTGCTATGATACTAAACTTGTACTCGGCGACGGCGTAGAAATCAAAGACGACGGCGAAGGCGCGTATCTTTCCGACGCCTGGTATGCAAAGTCGAATGACAAATATTCTAAAATAGCGCATTTAACTGCCGCTAAAACCGATATTTCGACCTATGCGTACAGCGGCGCGTACGTCGTGAAGAAATGGGATAGCGTGAACAGTGAGGCGACTCTTGAAATCAACCCCAACTATCAGGGTAACTACGAAGGTCAGAAACCTCATATTAAAAAAGTAATTTACAGATTAGTCGAAGAAGATACTCAATTCGGACAACTTGAAAACGGCGAAATAGACGTAATTAACGGTCTTACGGGTAAAACTTCGGTAGACGCCGCTCTGGCGCTTGAAAAGAAAGGCGGATTCAAGAACGTTAATTACGATCGCGCCGGTTACGGAAAAGTCCAATTCGATTGCGACTTCGGTCCTACCGCAGATGCCGCCGTTCGTCAAGCCGTGGCTTACAACCTCGACAGAGATGAATTTGCCAAAACGTTCTGCGGCGGTTACGGAACGGTTGTTAACGGACCGTACAGCGTTTACTTTGACGGTTACACTGCGAATGCCGATTATCTTGAAAACACTCTTAAATCTTACTCGGTAAGTACGGCAAAGGCAAAACAGGCGCTTGAAGCCGCAGGATGGAAATACAATGCCGACGGTACCCCTTATACTTCGGGTATTCGTTATAAAAAATTGACGGCTAAAGAAGCGGCGAACCCCGCGAACACTTCTTACGCTTCGGTTTCTAACAGCGAGTCTAACTTTAAGCAGGTTGCTCCCGGCGGGTATAAGACCGAAAAAGTAGGGGACGATTACTATATGCCTTGCGTAATTAACTGGTTCGGTTCTTCCGGCAACCCCGTTACGGAACTTTTGACCGCTATGCTCGTCGAAGATCCGGGTTTGTATGAATGTGGCGTCGGCTTAACGCTTACGACGGGAAACTTTACGGTTTTACAGCAGCAATTAAAACGTAGCGGTGACGGTTACGGCAGTAAACCCACTTACGGCATGTACAATCTTGCTACCGGTTGGAACGTCGCGGATTACGACTATTCGTACAACTGGATAGACGATTCTAACGAAGAGATGTACAAGCAGTTCTTCAAAAATAGCGTCAACAAACTTTCCGATCCTTACGATGCCGAATTCTCGTGGTGGACTACCGCTAATCAGGGTCTTACGTACGATCAGGCTGTTAAGGCAAGTAACGGAAAACTCGGTATGAACTACATCTCGTTCGCAATGGTTTATAGCGTAGAACCCGGCGACACTGCCGAATACAACAAGTGGTTTGCCGCTTATATGGTTCGTTGGAACGAATTGTTACCCGATATTCCGCTTTACGGCAACGTTTACTACGACTGCTACAACGCGAAATTCCTTAACTTCAAAACTACGCCGTTCTTCGGTCCTGCGGATGCATTACTTTACTGCGGCGATTCTTCCGCTCAATAAAAGTAATTAACGACACGACATGCGGTCGGGAAGAAATTTCTTCCCGACTTATTGTCATAAATAAGTAACACATCAGGAGATATTATGACGAAATACCTATTGAAAAGGATATTATATATATTTGTCGTATTTGTAATATTATCCTTTCTTATGTACCTGATTTATAATATGATTCCCTTTAACAGGGCAGACTGGCTCGCCGATCAAGTAGAAAGTCAATATAAAAAAGATCCCGAAGGATGGGCTGCGTTAAGAAAAGCCTATCACGTTCAACTCGGATATACGGATGCGGCGGGTAATAAAATAAATATCGTTCGCCGCTGGTTGAACTGGCTCGGCGTAACTAAACTCAATGGTCAATATAACGGTCTTTTACAGGGTAATTTCGGTACGAGTTATTCGAACGGCACCCGTAAACCGGTCATGGACGTATTAAAAGACCCGATGAAAAATACGATTTTCATCAATATTTTCGCTACCATTCTCGCTCTCGGAATAACTATTCCGTTAGGAATATTCTGCGCCGTAAAAAAAGGAAGTAAGCGCGATACGGCTGTGCAAATCGGCAGCATTATCGGTTATAGCATGCCCGTATTTATTATCGCGATATTATTTATATTTTTATTTTCGATGAAATTAAAAATATTCCCCGTATCGGGTCAGAAAACCCCGGGTAGCAATTATACCGGAATGAGAGCGTTCGTTGACAGGCTGTATTATATGGCGTTGCCGCTTATAGTAATGACCTTCTGTTCGTTAGGCGGAATGACGAGATACGTCAGGGCGTCCATGATAGAATCGCTGTCTATGGACTGCATCCGCACGGCAAGGGCGAAGGGCGTAAAAGAAAAAACGGTTATTTACAGTCATGCTTTCAGAAACGCGCTGATACCTATCGTAACGCTTGTTGTCGGTTGGTTTTTGGGTATATTCTCCGGATCCGTAATGATCGAAAATATTTTCGGGCTTACGGGCATGGGCAAGGTATATATAAACGCGCTGTCCGAAAACAATTTCGACGTGGTATTGACTTTGCAAATGTTTTACGTGTTTATAAGTCTTGCCGGTAATTTGCTTATAGATATTTTATACGGATTTATAGATCCGAGAATTCGCGTATCGGCTTAAAAGGAGGCAAATATGGACGATTTTGAAAAGAAAATAAACGAAGAAGTCGTTGACGAAAATGCCTCTGCCGAGGTAAAAGAAAAGAAGTCTTTCAAAACGAAAATCTGCAACGTTTTTGAAAAAATCGGCGCGTTTTTCGTTAAAATCGGTAAAACCGTCTGGCGTTGGACGAAACGCACTTTCTGCGGCGCAAGTAAAGAACTCGCAGAGGACGGTAAAAAGAAAGATAAAAAAGCCGAAAAGAAAGACGAACGACAAAACAAAAATTTAGAAGTCGAAAAAATAGTCAGCCCGACCAAACAGATCGTAAGAAATTTTTTCAGAAAACCTTTGGCGGTCGTTTCTCTGGTAATAGTGGCGTGTATGTTTTTGTTCGTTATCATAGGTCCGATTATCAGTCCTATCGATTTAAGTTATAAAGAAAATATGCACGAAAACATTGCCCCGGGCTTTAAGTTTATGAGCGTGCCGAAAAATTTGAAAAATAACGTCAGGAGTATTTCGTCTTACTCGTTTTTCTCGGTAGGCACGGATAATGATAATAATCTCTACGTATGGGGCAGTACGAAAATGCCGACTGCGGCAAGTAAATCCGATATGTCCGTATTACCGTCGGACTTAAAAGGGAAAAAGGTGGCTTTTGCCGCCGCAGGGTACGACCACGCGATAGCAATCACTACCGAAGGCAAAGTCGTCGGCTGGGGCGAATACGACTGCGGACAATACGGTGATAAAGGTTCGCTTGCAAACAGCGCGTCGGCTGTTTACAAGATGCCCTCCGTTATTATGAACGGCACGATAAACGCAGAAGACGTAGCCCAACTCGTTTGCGGCTATCAGGTATCTGCGATAGTTATGAAAAGCGGCAAGGTATACGCCTGGGGTAATTATGCGGGCGCTAAAAATCTCAGAGCGTTAAACTCGTTGAACAACGTGCGTGAAATTCAGTTTACAAACAGCGCGGCAGTCGCGTTGTTAAAGGACGGAACTTTGTGGTTCGGTAAGGCGAGCGACTCTTTCGACACGGTGGAAACGACGGATGCCGACGGAAAAGAAATAATAATTTCTTTGGCGGATTATATAGGTACGCGTAAAGTAACCGACATCGCAACGACGAATACTGCTCTCGCAATGGTATTCGACGACGGAAATTATTTTGTTGCGGGTACTTTTACCCCCAGCAAAAACAAGTTTGTAAAGCAACCGAAACTTTCTTCCGATGAAAAGATCGTGGATATTGCGGGCGGAAGCAAGCATTTCACTATGTTAACCGATAAAGGCAAAATCTATTCATTCGGTCAGAATTATCTGAATCAATGTAAGGTCGCAAAGGGTAATTATTCCGCAAGCGATAAGTTGTTCGTCGGATCTTTCCAGAACTACGTAACTTCGGCGTCGGGGAAATTAAAAACCAAATGGGGTTGCAAGGGATATTTATTCGGTACCGACGAATTCGGAAGGTCGATATTCAGCCGCATAATGCACGGCGGTAAAATGACGATGACGATAGGCGCGGTTGCGGTTATCATATCTACGATTATCGCTATAATAATAGGATGTCTTTCCGGCTATTTCGGCGGTTGGGTCGATATGATACTTATGCGCATAACCGAAATCTTTTCGGCAATACCGTTTTTACCGTTTGCGCTTATCCTTTCTGCCGTTTTGGCGGGAAGCAACGTTACCGAAAATACAAGAATTTTTATGATAATGGTAATTCTCGGTTTGCTTTCCTGGACGGGACTTGCCAGAATGATTCGCGGTCAGGTTCTTGCCGAAAGAGAAAAAGAATTCGTTACCGCCGCAAAAGCAATGGGCGTAAAGGAAGGCAAGATAGCCTTCAAGCATATTTTGCCGAACGTAATTTCGATTATACTCGTAAGCGTAACGCTCGACTTCGCAGGTTGTATGCTTACGGAATCTTCGCTTTCCTACCTCGGTTTCGGCGTAAAATTGCCGCGTCCTACCTGGGGTAATATGCTCGACGGCTGTAACAACGAACTCGTAATAGGTACTTTGTGGTGGAGATGGTTGTTCCCCGCGTTGTTCTTATTGATTACGACTATAGCGATCAATATAATCGGCGACGCGCTCCGCGACGTTATGGATCCGAAAGCGCAAGAAAGGTAAGGAGGCAGAATTATGGCATTATTGGAAGTAAAACACCTTCATACTTATTTCAAAACGCGTAAGGGCATAGTCAAAGCGGTAAACGACGTATCTTACGAACTCGAACCCGGCAGGACGGTCGGTATAGTCGGCGAATCGGGGTCGGGTAAGAGCGTTTCCGCAATGAGCATACTTCGCCTTCTCGACGGTAACGGTTATATCGATTCCGGCGAAATTCTGTTCGAGGGCAAAGACCTTACCAAACTCAAAATCGACGAACTTTATAAAATCAGGGGCGATAAAATCTCGGTTATCTTTCAGGAACCCATGACTTCTCTGAACCCCGTATTCACCGTAAAAAAGCAACTTGCCGAGCCGTTTATCATTCATAGGGGTATGAAGAAAAAACAGGCTTACTCCGAAGTTGTAAAAATGCTCGAAGCGGTGCAGATACCCAACCCCGAAGCGGTGGCGCGGCAATATCCGCACCAACTTTCGGGCGGTATGCGCCAAAGAGTCATGATAGCGATGGCTTTGGCGTGCAGACCTAAAATTCTTATTGCGGACGAACCTACGACTGCGCTCGACGTTACCATTCAGGCGCAGATATTGCGGCTTATGAACGATTTGCAACGAGAAAACGGCACTTCGATTATATTCATAACTCACGATTTAGGCGTCATAAACGAGATGGCGGACGACGTGGTAGTAATGTATTGTGGTCAGGTCGTAGAAAAGTCTTCGGCAAGAACTATTTTCACCGATTGCGAATATTCGCACCCGTATACCGAAGGGCTTATGTATTCGATACCGCGTCTGGACGCTCCGGACGCGAAATTGGAACCTATACCCGGCGCGGTGCCTCATCCGCTCGCCCTTCCCAAAGGTTGTAAATTCGCTCCGAGATGCAAATATTGTACGCAGAAATGTATCGATAACGAACCCGAACTCAGAGAAAACGTCAGCGGTCAGATGATCAGATGTTTTTACCCTAAAAAGGAGGACAGAAGAAGTGCAGAACACAAAGAAAAAATTGTTGTCTATCACGAATCTTAAAAAGTATTTTCCGATAGCGAAATCCTCCTTGTTCCAAAAGGAACGCCTTTACGTGCGCGCCAACGAAGATATTTCGATAGACATCTACGAGGGCGAAACGTTCGGGCTCGTCGGCGAATCGGGTTGCGGTAAGTCCACGCTCGGCAGGGTAATTCTGCAACTTTACGAACAGACTGCAGGCAGTACGCTTTATTACGGTCGTTCGAGGGCTGAAGTCGCTCCCGCGTACGTTAAAAAGACCTTCAAAAACCCCGAAAAATATCTTAAAATCTATCGCGAAGCGCAGGCGAAAGCCGATAAAACCGCCGCTTTGATCGAAGAATTGGGCGATAACGCTACTTTTTATCAGATTCAGGATAATAACCTTGCGCAGGCTGCGGCGAAATCGGCTTTGATGAACGTAGCCAAGATTTTGGGCGGACTTATATCGTTGCCGACTGCCGAAATGAAAGAAGGCGCGAACATTCTTCTTCGTCAGCACTACGTTTTGGTCAAAATCGAAAAAATCAACGCTAAAATCAAGTCGGTCGAAAACAGCATAGACTTAAAGTTGAATAAACTTTCTACCGACGAAAACGAGCGTACCGAAGAGAAGACCGAAAAGGACGAAAAGAGAATCGCCGCAATAAACGCGTCGATAGAACGCCTTAAACAGAAATGCCGCGATTATAAAAAACAAATCGAGGCGTTGCGCGTAATCGAAGCGGAAAGACAGGCGGAAATCGACGCTATCCGTTCGGCTCATAAAGACGAAGAAGAATTTCGGAAGTACGAGGCTATGTTCGACGGAGGTATCGACCTCGCAAGACTTAAATACAACGAAATCAGACGACTTCGCAAAGATATTCAGATAGTCTTTCAGGACCCGTATTCTTCGCTCGACCCCCGTATGACGATAGGGCAGACGATAGAAGAAGGTCTGGTTACGCATAAGTATTATAAGCACGGCTCGAAAAAAATGAAGGAGTACATCCTTAAAGTCATGAACGACTGCGGCTTGCAGGACTATATGTTGCACCGTTATCCGCACCAGTTTTCGGGCGGGCAGAGGCAGAGAGTGTGTATTGCTCGCGCCTTGGCGGTCAAGCCTAAATTCGTCGTTTGCGACGAGTGCGTTTCCGCTCTCGACGTGTCCATTCAGTCGCAGATAATCAACCTTTTGCAGGAACTCAAAGAGCGTGAAAACCTTACGTACCTCTTCATTTCGCACGATTTGTCCGTCGTAAGATACATTTCCGACCGTATAGGCGTTATGTATCTCGGCAACCTCGTCGAACTTGCGGACAGCGAAACGATCTTCAAAGATCCGCGCCACCCGTATACGGTTGCGTTGTTGAGTTCTATTCCGACTACCGATCCCGACGACCTTAATAAGGAGCGAATTATTTTGGAAGGTAATATTCCGAGTCCTATACGTCCTCCCGAAGGCTGTAAATTCCATACCCGTTGCTTTATGGCGTGCGACAAATGTAAACGCGTGCCGCCGCCGCTGACAGAAGTGGAACCCGGGCATTTCGTCGCGTGTCATTTCCTTGACAGAAAACTCGACGAAAACGGAAATTATCTGTTCGAACTCCCGAAAATGGAAAAGAAATCTTCCAAACTCGCCGATTTACCGAGCGAAGATGAAAAATAACGAGGTATAAGCATGTTCTGGCGAAAAAGACTTAAAAATTTAGACGAAACGGACGAGAATAAACTTAAAAGCGATATAGACAGGGCAGGCGGACTTGAAAAAGGCGACCTTAAAGCGATGATAATAGCGGCTCTTACGACGATCGTACCCGTTTGTCTGCTCGTCCTGCTCGTTATAAGTCTGCTTGCCATGTGGATTTTCGGCGTATTCGGTTAAGATTTTAATTTGCTCACTCTTATTATATATTATTTCTCCTAAATTCCCTTCGGCGTAACGGTCGAGGGGAATTTACGTTTTGCAATCCAGCGATGTCATCGCGAGCGTAGCGTGGCGATCCCGAAGATTGGTGTATGAGTGACTATACACGCGTCATTCTGAGGCTTTGCCGAAGTCCCTTGGCAGGTCGCACCCTCTCCGGCACGCTTCGCACGCCACCTCTCCCGCTTCAACGGGAGAACATACTCCCGGAAGGGTAGTATTTGTCGGGGTACATATTACGGTAATATTAAGTCCGTAGGTGTTGCCTTTCCAGGAGATGTTTCGCTGACGCTCAACATGACATACTTTGTTTGTGTCATTCTGAACGCAGTGAAGAATCTCCCGGAAGGGAAGTATTTGATAGCATGAAAATCAAAACTAAAAAGCCGAAATGTAAGATTTTTTCTTACATTTCGGCTTTTTTTAACGCCTTTATGTTGTTCATAGATTAACATATTCTACGTACATTTTCCGCAATCATTCTACCACTCTTATACGGGCAAGTCAACGGTTTTACGCTTGTTTACGCCGATTTTTCACTTCTAACTCAAAAAATCGAGAATTTCACCCCATGTTTTTGCCGATTTTGTTCATAAAATATGTTAATCTATGAACAAATTTTTTTTCGACGTACGAAGGAAAATATTATGAAAAACAAAAAATGGTTAGTATTATTTTTATTGGTTGCTGTCGTATTAAATGTTATACTCATAACAAGACCTGCTTTTGGTGTTTATATGGGCGAAGTAAAAAGTACTAAAAACAGTGGCGGTTCCTATTCTTCTAAAAGAAAATACACTTTTTACTCGGGTAGAGATGTTTCTTTGTCTGCAAAATATGAATATTATACAGGGAATTATATGAAAATAGGAGATAAAATGGTTTTTGTATTGTTCAATGTTGTAAGCGATGGCTATGGCTCTGAACACGTGGAAGTTAGTACAACAACATTAAAACGAAATTCAGTATTCAAGATGTCTGAATTACCTAATGAATATTTTGAGGCGGAGTATTATTCATGGACAGCAATTGTGACACAAATTATTTTAGGTATTGTATATTTAATATTATTAGGTTGTATATTTGATTTTCGTGGTAAACGATCATATTTAGATCAGTAAAATAAAACCTAAAAGCCCCGCGGCGTAATCG
>FR898471.1:0-1749 GCA_000437515.1 Acidiphilium sp. CAG:727
AAAAACGCCGACCGAAAATTTTCGGTCGGCGTATAATTTTATTCTTCAGAAACGATCGGTATTTCGTCCGCGACCGTACCGTCCGTCTGAGGTTTGGTCTGCTTTTTTACGACTTTCGTATTTTCGAAATGTCTTTCCATATAGCGATCGCTGAAAACTTTATCTATTATTCTGATAAATCCGTTCTTTGCTTTGACTCCATTATTTCTGCGCTGATACCTTGCGACCACGAACGTGGTAAGCGCAAGATCGCACGCGCAATAACAAATCATAACGATAAGAACGGTATGATATATTCTCGCGTTTTCCGGGTTAGCCAGGAATATGGGTTCGACCACGTGAGTTACGAGCGGAAGGTATACTCCGTACAGAACCAGCAAACTTAATAGCCCCCACACGACGATCGGCAAAAGCCCCGTACGACCGTTTATATTGAACTTCATGTAATGGTAGTCCCACGTTCTCGTGTGCAAGATTTTCTCTTCCAAAAAGGAAAGAATATATTCGACGATTCCGCCGAGCAACGCTCCGCAAATCATTACCGCCCACCAATGATCGGACACCCAGATAGTGCTGATACAAATCGTAACCGCCCCTATTCCGTAAACGAAGTTGAAAGGAGTGGTGATAGACCCGTTAGACCATACGAACTTATGCCTGCGGAACAAAAACATAATAGTTTCGTATACGTTGCCGGCAAGCGCGCTCAACAAATACATAAATATTAAGTTATATCCGCCGTTAAGTTTATCCATAAGCGTATTGTATCATATATTTCGGAGTTTGTCATCGACAATTATCTTGCGATTGTCGAATTTCACACCTTTTTTAGACAAAAACCGAAATCGTGGGGTTTATCGTCGCCCGACGACGTCTTTTACGACTTCGCCCGCAATTATAAGCCCTACGACCGACGGAACGAACGCAAGCGACGCAGGAGTATCCTTTCTCGGTTTATCCGGGTCTTTTTTTACGACGTTTTCGGTTTTACCGAGTTTTTCTGCCGGTTCTTCGTCGGAATACACCACTTTCAGTTTATCTATTCCGCGTTTTTTACATTCCCTGCGCATGACTTTCGCCAGCGGACAGACCGACGTTTTATAAATATCCGCAACCTTAAACGCCGTCGGGTCGGTCTTATTGCCTGCCCCCATAGCCGAAATTACGGGCGTACCAGCCTTTTTTGCGTTCACGATTAAAGCAAGTTTTCCGCTTACCGTATCGATAGCGTCGACGATATAGTCGTAATTCGTAAAATCAAACTCTTTTTCGGTTTCGGGAAGATAAAAAATCTTATATTTTGTAACCTTGCAGTCGGGATTGATTAACTTTATCCGTTTTTCGGCTTCGTCTACCTTATACTTACCGACGTTTTCGCAAGTGGCGATAATCTGTCGGTTTACGTTGGATATATCGATTTTATCGTGGTCGATTATGTCTATCGCGCCCACCCCCGAGCGAACGAGCCCTTCGACGACGTAACCTCCGACGCCGCCAACCCCGAACACGGCTACGCGCGCCGACGCAAGTTTTTGCATCGCTTCGCCGCCGAGCATAAGTTCCGTTCTCTGAAAAGCCTCTTTCATATCTGCTCCCTGTTGAAAAAAAAGCGACAGGCATATAACCTGTCGCTTATCGTGGAGCGGGAAACGAGATTCGAACTCGCGACATTTGCCTTGGCAAGGCAACGCTCTACCACTGAGCCATTCCCGCATTGGTGGAAACAATAGGGCTCGAACCTATGACCCT
>FR898471.1:1779-2591 GCA_000437515.1 Acidiphilium sp. CAG:727
GTAAGGCAGATGCTCTCCCAGCTGAGCTATGCTTCCGTTCGCTGAATGCTTGTATAATATACCATATTTATTTTCAAAACGCAACTGTTTGAAGCGGGTTTTTCAAATTTTTTTTGAAAAATTTTTCGCCCGCTTCAAGCCGTCGTTATCGATATCAGCAACAGAGATTTTCAAGGATATTTTTTGCGACCGCTTCCGCAAGAATTTTTACGCCGCCTTTGTCGTAATGCGTTCCGTCGGCGAGTCTGTCTTCTTTCTTTATCCCTAAACTTACCGTATACAAATCGTCTACCGTATAGCCCTTCTCCTTTGCGATGGCGTTTACAGCGGCGTTTCTCGCCTTGACGATTTTATGCCATCTCGGATGACGGATTTTATTTTCGCCTTCGTTCACGACGGTGGACGTAACGAGCACGACTTTGCTGTTCGTCATCTTGCCGACGATTTTTTTGAGTTTAGCCGCGTAAGTACGGGTGTTGATAAACTCGCCGTGAAGTCCGTTATTGAAATGCACGAGATCGTATTTATCGTCTTTATAAAACGCGTCGATTAACCGCTCGAACATTTTAGTATCGATCGCGTAACTCGTGGCGACGTAATCGACGTAAACTTTGCCCTTTAATAATTCTCTTACTTCGTTCTGATAAGAGTGAGTAATCGAATCGCCGACGAGAAGCACTCTCGGCAAGTCGTGTTTGCCCGCCTCGTCGCACCAACTATGTATCCATTCGTAAGTTTCTTTCATATAAAAGCCTCCGCTTTAATTCGCGTACATATTACCACATACGCGTATATAAGTCAAGCGGGCGACC